>NZ_CP075099.1 GCF_023035295.1 Borrelia coriaceae | reverse complement strand
TAGTTTAGTTTGTTTTAGTACAAAGCTGGCGCGGCGATCTCACTCCCACTATCTCCCCTTACTTTACAACCCCCCAACTCCCAATGTCCACTTAACCCCACTATTTTTCATCCAACAACACTAGTTTTATTCTATTCTAGATTTATACTTATTTATCATATACAAAAATCTAAAATGAGGAGATTTAAATATAATGAATAATAAAATAAAATGCTTAAGTTCCCTATATAGAGGCTAAAAATGTTCAATTGCCCCTTAAAGATTCAGAAATAGATTCAAATCACACAAACATTGAGTTAACTACCCCTAATCAAAAAAAATATCACAAACACAACTAATAAAAATCCTATTAAAAAGGCTAACAAAAACTCAAATAACCTTAAATTTACTTCTACTATAATAAACACTCCTACCAATTTAAATGACTCTACTCAAAAAACAACTCTTCAAAACAAAATCAGTATTTCACACAATATTCAATTTTATCCTCCTATAATCAGTGGACGCAATACTAGCCGCCTAAGTGGATATTCTGGTGAAAGAGAGCCTCAACAATATCCGGAAGAAACATACTACTCAATTTTTGTTGATCAAACCCCTCCTAGTTATAATCTAAATCCTAAGCCATTTACAAAAACTTCTGACGACAATTATTTTATAGAAAAAACTAAAGCAACAGAAATAGTAATCTCAGAGGATGAAGAAGATATAGAAAACGAAGAAGATTACGCTGAAAATCTTGAAAACGAATATCAAACCTCACATGACAATGATAAAAACGAAGAAGATAAAAATATAAAAGAAAACAATAACAAATTGTCTCTCACAAAAACCAAAAATAATGTTATAAAAGCACTTATACTAGCTAAACAAATAACATCTGACTGGAAATCAATATATGACCTCAACCACATGAAACTAGAATCTGAAAAACTAAAGTACCAAGCAAAAGTAAATAATCTTAACAAAAACAAATTAACAGAAGATCTTGCAAATCTTTTAAGTGCAATTGAAGAAAGTTTAAATGATACTACACATCTTACTAATATTTATGATTACTTTGACAATCCTAAAAAATATCTAAATGTAAAGACAGTATTAGAAAAAACAAAATCAGAAGTAAGTTCTTGGCTTTCAAATGTGCAAAGCAGTATTCATAACGATTATCACTCATATGAAGAAATAAAATCATCCAACGGAGCAGCTCCATATACTAAAACCAACTTAAAAAAAGTAGTAAGATTACTTAACAAGACTACTGCTAATCAATAATTTCAACTCTTTAACACTTTAAAAATCCCTAAGATAGGCTTATTAGCCTATCTTTATTTTATATTCTCAAAAAATTTATTCCTATAAATTTGATAATTCCTCTTTTATGCTTTATATTTACCAATAAATAAAATAAGTATATATTAACAATAAATACCTATAATTAAGGAAAATATTTTAATGAAAAAGCTTTTACTTATATTTACATTATTAACTTTACTAGGAATAATATCTTGCAATATTAGTTCTAAATCAGGCAAAAAACAAATTTTAAATTATATTCCAAATAATAAATTACACGAAATAGGAATTTCTGCAACCCCTGATACTCTAAATAATAAGTTGCATAAAACAAAAATTCCTATATTTCCTGAAAAAAAAGAAAATACAACTCAAATAGAAGATGAAAAAAAATTAACACAAGAAAACATAAAAAGTTTGCAAAAGTTTCTTAGTGACTCTAAAGACTATCACAGTGACCTAGCACTTATTTACAATCGCTATATTAAATATAGCGATCAAATTATGACTTACACTCAGTGTAGTGAATCTACTATAGAATTTTGCACTAGCAACACAAACTCTAAAATACGAACAATGGCCGTTGAAAAACTAAAAGACTCTGATCTGATTAAAGATTTACAAACAATAGCGGAATCTATAAAAAGTACTAATCCTCAAGCATTGAATAATTCAATTGAAAGCTTAAAACAAGCCATAGAACAAGCTTATCTTGTAAAAGATAACAATAATGCTAATTCATTTAAAACCATCAAAGATGTAGGTGAGGCTTTCATTAGTACTATAAATACTGCAGTAACAGCTTATATCGATGCCTTTGTTACCATCACTTCTAACTTTAACTCTAACAATTTCATCGAGGCTGCTCAAGCTTTTGCTAACGCTGCTAAGATCTTCCATAAAGAAGTTGACATCGTAGCTTTTAGCCCTATAATTATGACATTAAGAGGAATGGTTTTCCAACTAAACAACTCTATAGAACAAACAAAACAATATACTATCAACCTGAATGACAATCACTACACTGGAGGCACAACTTTTGCTAATGCTATTAATACACTAATTTCCGCTTATAAACATGCTACTAATTAATATATACAAATAATAATTATATAAATAAGTATAGGATCTTTATTATATAAAGATCCTTACAATTAAGCGCATATACAAACTTTAAACATAAAGTTTGTGATAAAAATTCACAGCATAAAAACTTATCCCCCCACGAAGAAAAACCTCTTTTTTATTACACATAATAGCAAAAAGCTTTATCAAAGGCCTTATTATCAATTTAAATTTATCATTAACAGTTTAAAAATACCTTTCAAATTTGGTTATATCATATAGTAAATAAAATAAAAATTTGAAAGATACTCACTTAAATAAAATAATTTAAAGAGGATCTCCCTTTTAAGAAAGACCCTCTATTTCAAAAAACCAACCTAAACCCTAATTATCCCCACATATTTTCTTATTTTTTAAAACTAGCTAGAGCAGATTTTGCTTCTTCAACAAATTCTTTAATTCTTTGAAGATCTGCCTTTCCTTCATTAATCTTGATAGAAGAAGATAATGCCTGTTCTAGTGAATTTTTTGCATATCGTCTTGCATCCATGGATAACACTGTTAACTCATATTCTCTTATTAAATATCTATTTGTCACTCTCTGTAATCTTCTGATAATAGATTCATTTAAAGTTTCTTTAGCTTTTTCAAATAGACTCTTTGCAGATTTTATATTATTTATTGCAATATCAATTCTAGTCATAATAACATCAAGATTAGAAAACTCAACTTTTAACTGATTTTGTAAACGAATTAATGCCCGCCTCTTTTCACTTTGATTCCTAAAATTTGTTCCTAACAATTCTTTTTCATATTGAACTTTCTCATATAAATCTTGAACAGACACATTAATTTGCCCGTATTTATCTTTAAGTTTATGGGCTTCTTCTATCAATAATAAAAAACTAGAATTTTGAAGAGCATTTTCTACCTCTTTAATTGCCTCCTCTGCTTCTTTTTCTTCCTTAGTATCTGGAGTTAAATTCTTATCTTTTATCTCTATTTTTTCTTGTTGAAGCACTGGCATCTCTGGTATACCATTCACACGAACTACAGAGGATTCCAAAACCTCATTAACAGGAGCAATAGGAACTTCATTAACTGAAGCAGCCTGCACAACTTGCCGTACTCCTTCTTCAGTCTTTTTAAGAATACCTACTTGTTTTTCTTTAACTTTTTGATCTTCTTCTATAGATTTTAAATTTTCTACCTTGTTATTTTCTTCTAAAAACTTTTCTCTTGCTTTGCCTAGCAATTCATTTAAAGCATTTATATCACATGATAAAAAACACAATAGTGTTAACATACATATTACCAAAATGTTTTTCTTCATATTTCCCTCCGGAGATGTCAATTTATTTAATTATCAAATCTCTACATTGAAATACAATAATTATTGGTAAATATATACCTTTTATTTTAAATTTCAAATAAATCTATTAAATTAATACAAAATTATCGGTATGACATACTTATAAGATCTGAGATAACTATTTAAATAAATAAAACTTATACAATACAACATCAAATACAAAAAAATAGATTTATCCTAACTATTATAATCAATTACATACAAATTAAACTATTTAAATAAATAATTAACATCAGCTTTACTTGCAAAAGAACTTTACTAACATACTAAGCAAAACTAATCTAATGAAACAACCAAAAAAGAATTAATAATGAAATACTTTTCTATATCTTGTTTTAGCACAAACCTTAATACTAAAAGTATCAGAAACCATATCTCCACAAAAGAAGTGAAGACAATTAAGAAATCATTACCTAAATTAACAAGTGAAGATAAGAACTGATTTTTCTTTTCAAGTTCTTCTATTCCATTATTACAAGAAAGAAATAATGTTGCACAAATACCTTTTAATCTAATATTTTTAATATTTATTTTCATATATTACGTACACCCTCTTTCCCATCCTTCAATTAAAAAGAGGCCAAACATAAAAAAAGGAAAACTACTCTCATATAGAGAAGTGTTTTCCTTTAATAACTTTATTATTTAATTTACTTATTTCTTATTATTTATTTAGTAACAGTACTAGCTTCAATAGTTTCTGAGGACAGATCTTCTTGTTTAACTCCAGCTAGTGTTTCACTTATCTTTTTTAAACCAGTATCAACGGTATTTCTAATAGCAATTATAAGAGTACTTAATATCTTATTTACAGCACTAGCTGCTACAGCATTTACTGCATGAGCTGATTTTTCTTCACTTTGCTTAGCAGAAAATTTACCATCTTTTGCCATAGCTCTTAAGGCAATGCCAGCTGCTATTACTGCATCATTTTTTACTGCGGCATTAAGATTTTGAGAAGCCTTAGTAGCAACTGCAATCTCTGCCGCATTAGTTACTGCATTAAGATTTTGAGTCTTAGCATCTCCTGACTTTGATATAGCTCTCAATATATCAGCACCAGTTACTGCTCCAATAGATGCGCTCGCTGCTGCTGCATGCGTTTCATCACCATCATTACTACTTTTTTGACCAAACAACTTACCAATTGTTATTTGCTGTGCGTTATTAGTCTTAGTAGCATTAGCGTCTCCTTTATCCTTTAAAGCAACTCCAACCATCTCTCTAATTCCTTTAACAAGTGCGTTTACACTTGCAATATCTGCCGGTACAGCATCCTGGCCATTAGTAGGAATACCACCAATAGCTTCGCTATCTACAAGTCCCACTTGCTGCCTCCTTAGCACCTGCTGCAATTCTATCTAATGTATCTGTAATAAACGTATCAACTACTTCTTTGATTTTTATATAATTCCCATTTTTAGCAACTTCTGCTAATAAATTTTCCTTAACTGATATCATAGTCTTTTCAATATTAGTGAAATACTTTCCTATATCTTCTTTTTTAGTATCAACATTAATACCCAAAGTGTCCGTCACCATATCACCAAAGGAAATAAAAATATCTAAAAACCCTTTCCCTAAATTAGCAAGTGAGGATAAGAAAGTATTTCTCTTTTCAAGTTATTCTATCCCATTATTACAAGAAAGGAATAAAGAGAAAAATAATGTTGCACAAATACTTTTTACACTAATATTTTTAATATTTATTTTCATAAGTTACATGCACCCTTCTTCCCTTTCCCTTAACTAAAAAGACTAAATACAATAAAAAAGATAAACAGCGCTCATGTGAAGCAATGTTTCCCTTAAATGACTTTATTACTTTATTTATTGCTTATTAAATTCCAATTATTGATTTTTAGAATCAGTAGTTACAGGAGTATCATTAGAATTAATTTTCATAACGACTTTAACTTCCTGAAGTCCTTCATCTATTGTTTTTCTTATTGCTATAGCTAATGTATCTAATGCTTTATTTACCGCACTAACTGCTGCTCCTTTAACAGCAACAGCAACATCATTACCAGTAGTAGTACCATTAGCAAATTTACCACCCTTAGCCATCGCTCTTAAAGCTATGGCTCCTGCTATAGTTCCATCTTTTGCATTAGACACAACACCAGAAGAAATAGCTCCAGTATTATTAGCTAGCTTAGCAGAATCAGGATTTTTAGCCATAGCTTGTAATATGTCAGCACCAGTTACTGCTCCTACAGCTTTTGCTGCATCTGCTGCTACTTGTTTATCATTAGAACTAGCTCCAGCACTACCATCAAATAATTTATCTGCTCCATCACCATTCCTTGCATTAAGAGCATCTGCTTTCTTATTATCACCAGCATCAGATTTTCCTTTATCTCCAAGTACTACGTCTACAATAGTCTTAATTCCATTTACTAAGTTTGCAACTCCAGTTCCAACAGCACCACTTTTATTGCTATTGCCAGTCTCAATATTACCAAGAAGTTCACTAGCACCATCAATAGCCTCACTAGCGGTCTTTGCACCTTCAATGATCTTAGTAAGTTTTTCATTTAAAGTTGTTACAGCAGTCTCAGTTGCAGCAGTATTAGGATTTTCTTCTCTCTTCATGTTCTCAATAATTTTATTAAGCTTACTCTTAACTCCTTCTACAGTTTTTTGAATATTTTTAAAGTAATCTCCAACCTCAGACTTTTTAGTATCCTTATTAAATCCTAAAACACCACCAAATGAATCGCCAAAAGAAGTGAAAACAGATAAGAAGTCATTACCTAAATTAGCAAGTGAGGATAAGAAAGAATTTCTCTTCTCAAGTTCTTCTATTCCATTATTACAAGAAAGGAAAAGAGAGATAAATAATGTTGCACAAATACTTTTTATCCTAATATTTTTAATATTTATTTTCATATATTACGTGCCTCCCTTTTTTCCCATTCCTTAAATAAAGAGGCTAGACATAGAAAAAGGGAAACAACTCTTATACAAAAAGAATTTCCCTTTAATGATTTTATCTAATTAATACTTACTACTTATTTAGTAACAGTACCAGATTCTGTAGCTTCACCAGTGCTCTCAGAATACTTTATTTCCTTAACAGCTTCTCTTACTTTTTCTAGATGTTTATTTACTATTTTACTAATTATTAAATCAAGTATTCCTAGTACCTTATTTACAGCACTAGCAGCAGCTGCCTTAACTGCTCCAGCATCATCATTATGAGCACTAAATTTACCCTTTTTAGTCATAGCTTTTAGTGCAACAGCTGCTACTAGATCAGCATTGGTAGCAGCCTTTGCACCATTGTTACCCGCTGCATTGCTACCAGTAGCTAATTCGCCAGCATTATTGCTGGCAGCAGCATCAAGAGCACCTTCTTTAGTCGTAGCATTTCTAATTTTGTCAATCATTGCCCATGAATCTGCTTTAGACACCTCATCAGCTAATTTAGAACCACCCCCTGCAGCAGTTACAGTCCCACCAAGTATATCAGTTGCAGTATTATCTGCAGCAGAAGCTCCAGCACCGCCATCATCTCCAGGCTTAATTTTTATGCCAGAATTCTCTGCTAAGTCAATAATCATCTTTACACTTTCAATTACAGTCTTAACATCACCAGGATTAGCAGCTACTGCAGCACCAGTACTATTATGACCAATATCAGTACTATCAACCGCTCCAGCAAGTTTAGTTATAGAGTCAATTAGCTTTGAAATCACTTCATCAATGGCTTTTTTAACTGCTTCTTTAACAGCTGCAACACCTTTGGTATCAGCATGTGGAGTAGAAGATATTTCCTTTGCTAAACCATCCAATTTCTCTTTAGTATCTTCTAATCCTTTTTTGACCTTATTAAAGTGTTCTCCTACTTTGTTTTTTGGGTCATCAGATTTAACAGCATTAAATCCTAATGCATCACCAAATGAACCAAAAATTTCTTGAAATCCATGACCTATTTTTATAAGAGAATCAAAGAAAGTATTTTTCTTCTCAAGTTCCTCTATTACTCCACTATTACAAGAAAGGAATAGAGAGATAAATAATGTTGCACAAATACTTTTTATCTTAATATTTTTAATATTTATTTTCATATATTACGTGCCTCCTTTTTTCTCTCTCCTTTAAATAAAGAGGCTAAATATAAAAAAAAGGGAACGACCCTCCTATAAAAGAAGCATTCCCTTTAATGACCTTATTTTCTACTTTAGTATCTATTTATTTAGTAGTAGGTTGAGTAGTACCAGATTCTATCGCATCACCATCATTCTCTGAGTATTGTATTTTCTTAACAACTTCTCTTATCTTTTCCAGATTGCTTGCTACTGTTTTCCTAATTATCTCGTTCAGTACTCCTAATACCTTATTTACTGCATTTGCTGCTGCTGCTTGTACTGCGCCAACCTCTTCATCATTACTATTAACACTAAATTTACCTTTTTTAGTCATGGCCTTTAGTGCAACAGCTGCTGCTAAGTCTGCAGTACTTTTTGCTCCAGTACTATTAGCGTGAGTAGTAGCTTGAGTAGCCAGGGCTACTACTTCATTAGTAGTATCATTAGCAAGTTCACCACCAGCGTCAGTCTTAGCCTTCCCAATCTTACTAATCATTGACCATGCATCTGCTTTAGCAACCTCACCTGCTAGTAAAAGACCAGCTTTAGCGCCAGCTTTATTACTATTTTTACCAACAAGTGCAGCAGGGGCCTTATCACCATCAGAATTAGCCACTGGACCACCATCATTTCCAGGTTCAATCTTTATTCCAGACCCTTTGGCAGTCTCAATTATTTCTTTAACTCCTTCAATAGTAATCTTAACGTCATCACCATCAGCACCAGTAGGTTTTGAATTATAATCAACAGCAATAGGAGTATTATCTTTAGTTACACTAGCCAATTTAATTAATGCACCAATTAATTTATCAAAAATATCATTTGCACCTTTAATTGCACTATTAATAGCTTCAACACCCTTAGTATCAGCATTTGGAGTAGCAACTATTTGTTTTGAGAACTCCTCTAATTTAGTTTTAGTACTCTTTAATCCCTCTCCTATTTTTTCAAAGTGTTTTCCTACCTTATCTCTAGTATCAGTAGATTTAACAGCAGTAAATCCTAAAGCATCATCCATAGAATTACCAAAGGAAGTAAAGACAGATAAGAAGTCATTACCTAAATTAGCAAGAGAGGATAAGAAAATATTTCTCTTCTCAAGTTCCTCTATTACTCCACTATTACAAGAAAGGAATAGAGAAATAAATAATGTTGCACAAATACTTTTTACTCTTATATTTTTAATATTTATTTTCATATATTACGTGCCTCCTTTTACCTTTCCCTTAAACAAAGAGGCTAGACACAAATAAAAAAAGGAAAACTACTCTCACATAGAAAAGTGTTTCCCTTAAATCAATTTTATTATTTAGTTTGCGTAATTTTCTTAAAAGCTAATCAATTTTTACCCTCAATTGCCCCATCAATAATAGCCTCAGAATATTTTATTTCCTTAACTGCTCTCCCTATTTTTCTAGATTGCTTACTACTGTCTTTATAATTATTAAGTCAAGTATTCCTAATAACTTATTCACTGCACTTGCTGCAGCTGCCTTAACTGCTCCAACTTCATTAGATTGAGCTTGAGAAAATTTACCATCCTTAGTCATAGCCTTTAGTGCAACAGCTGCTGCTAGATCAGCAGTAGTTTTAGCCCCAGCATTAGCATTACTAGCAGTAGCAGTAGCTAATACTCCAGCTTCAGAACTAGCAACAGGAACAGCAGGCGTAGTAGAGGTGGTATTATTAATCTTATCGATCATTGCCCACGGGTCAGCATCAGATACTGCCTTAGCTAATTTAGAACCATCCCCCTGGATAGCTTGAGCATTACTGATTAGTGCTCTAGGTCCTTCTCCATTAGCCACTGGATTACCATTATTTCCTTTTTGAATAATATTTATACCCAAATTCTTTTCTACTTCATTTGCTACATCAACAATTTTTTTTACATTTTTAATCACAGATTTCACGCTATCTTCATTGGCACCAGCAGCAGCACCCTCAGCAATATCAATTTCAGCATTAGTTACTTCAGTTAGCTTAGTCAAAGAGTCAATTAGCTTTGAAATTACTTCATCAATAGCTTTTTTAATTGTTACCGTAACATCTTCAACATCTTTAGTATCAGCATTCTTTGTTTTAGATATTTTATCAGATAAAATACTTAGTTGATTCTTAGTATTTTCTAATCCTGTTTTGACCTTATCAAAGTGTTTTCCTACTATATTTCTCTTATTGTCAGATGTAACAGCACTAAATCCTAATGCATTCCCAATAGAATCCCCAAAGGAAGTAAAGACATTTAAGAATTCATCACCTAAATCAGCTAAAGACTTTAAGAATTTACTCTGAGGAGTCTCTTCAGCAACAGCTCCACTACCACAAGAAAGGAATAAAGAGATAAATAATGTTGCACAAATACTTTTTACTTTAATATTTTTAATATTTATTTTCATATATTACCTGCATCATTTTTTCCCTTCCGTTAACTAAAGAGGCTAGAAACAACAAAAAGGAAAACTACTCTCATATAGAAAATAGCTTTCCTTAAATGACTTTATGATTTAATGATTTATAATTCTTTATTTTTGTCCACTAGCTGTTATGTCTGCTGTATTAGTAGTATCTTCAGATTTATCTTCTTGTTTAACCGTAGCAAGAACATCATTTATCTTTCTTAAACCATTATCAACAGTATTTCTTATTGCTATTATTAAAGTATTTAATGTCTTATTTACTGCACTTACTGCTACACCCTGAGCTCCCCCAACTTCAGTGTCTTTTCCAGAATCAGCACTCTTTACAAAAATATTACCACCCTTGGCCATAGCTCTTAAAGCAATACCAGCTGACATTACTGCGTCTTTTTTTGTTGCTGAATCTAAATCAGTAGTCCCACCGGAATCACATTTAGCCATTGCAAGCCCTGCTGCATCTTTGGCCTCTTTTGCTTTAACATCTACTTTATCACTACTAGAATTAGCTATAGCTTTAAGTATATCAGCGCCAGTAACTGCACCTATAGATGCACCTGCCGCTGCTATATGTTTAGCTTCTGCTCCTCCATTAGTAGTATTATCCCCAAATAATTTTCCTATTTCTTGCTTGTCATTAGAAGTAGCTTTAGTCACATCTTTTGTTCCATCACCTTCTTTTTCCAGTACCACTTCAACTATAGTTCTTATTCCTTTAACTAAGTTCCCTACACTAGTTGCATCTGCTCCTGTGCTACTATCAGCAGCTTTTTTTATATCTCCTAATTTACCAGTAGAATCTTTAAAACCACTAAATGCTTCCTCAGCGCCCTTTTCTATTGTTACTAATTTTTCAACAAATTTCTCAACCTCTTTTTTCACTTTTGAATAGTGTTCATTCTTAACAACTTCAGATGTCAATTGCTCTTTAACTGTTTTCATAGTCTCTATTATTTTAGTGAAACACTTTCCAATCTCTGATTTTTTAGTATCCGATTTAATTCCTAAAGTATCAGTAAACATCTCACCAAAAGAAGCAAAAACATCTAAGAAGTTTTGTCTTAAATTAGATATGGAGAGTATAGACTGATTTTGTTTTTGAAGTTCTTCTATTCCATTATTACAAGAAAGGAACAAAGAGATAAATAATGTTGCACAAATACTTTTTAATCTAATATTTTTAATATTTATATTCATATATTACGTGCCTCTTTCTTTACCCTATCCTTTAACTAAAGAGGCTACACACAAAAAAAGGAAAAAACTACTCTCACACGGAACAGTATTTCCCTTTTTTAATGACTTTATTATTTAGTTTTCTTATTCTATTTATTATTTACTTAACCTCACCAGCTTCAATAGTGACAGGAGTATCACTATAATTAATTTTCATTGCTTCTTTAACAGTCTTAAGGCCTGAATCAATGGTCTTTCTTATTGCTATTGTGAGTGTATCTAGTGCCTTATTTACTGCACTAATTGCTGCATTTTTAACCTCAATAGCATAATCACTAGCACCTAGATCAGAACGATTAGCACCAGGAAATTTACTATTCTTAGTCATAGCTTTTAACGCTATACCTCCGCTATAGTTCCATCTTTAGCATTAGCTTTAGCAGCATTAGTAGCAATAGATTCACCATTTGTAACTATGGATTGTAAGATATCAGCACCTGTTACTGCTCCAACAGCTTTTGCTGCATCAACACCAGTTTTCTTGGCATTATTATTAGCAATAGCAGCACTAACAAATAATTTTCCTGCCTCACCATCACCAGTCGTTCTTGCATCACCATCACTAGCTCTATGCTTAGTTCCAGCCTCAGGATTGCCTTTACCCTCTTTTAATACTATCTCTACAATTTTTTTAATTCCATCAGTAAGTGACTTAATCGCACCTGCCTCACCAGCAGCATCATTAACATCAACATTACCGAGTTCACTAGTATCATTGCCAATAGCCTCACTTACAATCTTAGCTCCTTCAATTATCTTATTAAGTGTGCCATTAACGAATTTACTTATTTCACTCCCCACCGCAGTAGCATTAGGATTTCCTTTATCTTTCATATCAGCAACAATTCTTTCAAGAGCTGTCTTGGTTCCTTGTACAGTTTCTTGAATCTTTTTAAAGTAATCTCCAACCTTAGACTCTGGAGTCTTAGTATCAAACCCTAAAATACCACCAAGTGAATCACCAAAAGAAGGAAAAACATCTAAGAATCCTTGTCTTAAATTAGATATAGAGCGTAAAGACTGATTTTCCTTTTGAAGTTCTTCTATTCCATTATTACAAGAAAGGAATAGAGAAATAAATAATGTTGCAAAAATACTTTTTACTTTAATATCTTTAATATTTATTTTCATATATTACGTGCCTCCTTTTCCCCACCTTTAACTACAGAGTCTAGATATAAAAAAGGGAGACAGTTCTCATATAGAGAACTGTCTCCCTTTAATGACTCTATTATTTATTCTCTTAATTTGCCTTATTACTTACTTGGTTCTAAAACTGCTGATTTTGGACCTCTTGCTTTATCTATTTCTCCTTTAGCTTTCCCAAGAACATTTTTTACTGTCTTTTTAATTATATCTTCTACTGCCACTAATAATTTATTTGCTGCAGTTATTCCTACTCCTTCTGATTCTTTTTGTTCGCCTGTACTACCATTGTTTCCTCCTGCTGCTAGTTTACCCTCTTTAACCAAAGAACGTAATGCTATTCCTCCTGCTACTGCTGCTGCTTTAGCGTTTTCAGAATTTGCTAGGTTACCTGCCGTTCCTCCTTTTGCAAATTTTAATGCACTTGTTGAACCATCTGCATTGCCTGATACCCCTGTATCTGCATCTCCCTCTTGTGATCCAACTATTGAAGCTAGCATTTCCCCACCACTTACACTTGCTAGTATTGCTGCTGCTTTAGCTGGAGCATTTTGTGTTGCACCTCCATTTGTAGATAATATTTTGGCTCCATCTTTATTATCTACCCCTACTCCTCCAACTTTCAATGTTGTATTTCCAGCGTCTAATGCTTTAATAACACCTGAAACTTTTGCTAATTCTACAATTTCTCTTAATGCTTTAAATATATTTTTTAACTCACCTGGATTTGCTGATACTCCTTGTGTATCACCGGTTGCCGCACAACCCACCTTGTTAGAATCACCTATGCTTTTTAAGGATTCTAAATGTCCTTTTAATGTCTCCAATGTCTTCTTAGCTGTATCAACAGCTTCTCTAATGGCTAAAGCTATTGGTCTCTCTTTAGCTCCTTCCACTTCTGACTTTTTTGCTACTTCTTCTAACCTTTCTGATGCTTTTCCAAGTTTCTCACCCAGACCACCAAAATAACCTGCCACATCACTCTTTTTTGTCTCTGCAGTTACTCTAAAGCCTAGTGTATCTGATATAAGATCAATAAAAGAGTAAAAAACATTCTCAGTACTTCTACCTACATCCATTAGTACTGAATTTAATCTATTTTCAGCTTCTGCACTCTCCCCTGAATTATTACAAGAAAGGAAAAGAGAGATAAATAATGTTGCACAAATACTTTTTACTCCAATATTTTTAATATTTATTTTCATATATTACGTGCCTCCTTTTAAACCCACCCTTTAACTACAGAGGCTAAACACAAATAAAAAAAGGAAAACATCTCTCCTAAAAATAGAAAAGTGTCTTCCTTAAATGATTTTATTATTTAATTATCTATTTCCCATTAGTTATTTATTAACAGGACTAGCTTATACAACATTTGTTCCAGTAGTTTCAGAATACTTTATTTTTCAACAGCATCTCCAATTTTACCAAGTTCAAGATTCACTGTTTTCATAATTATTAAATCAAGTATTCCTAATACCCTATTCACAGCACTTACTGCAGCTGCTTTAACTGCTTCAACATCTTGGATAACAGAACTAAATTCATCAGTTTTAGTCATCGCTCGCAATGATAATGGTGCGTCACAAATGAGGTATTATCTAAGACAGTTGGCAAAAATGTAAATGATATAGTGTCTTAACAACTATGATTAAATAGTGATGTTATTCTTAAAACATTAGCTAAGATTAATCATTATGACATTAATTCTGCCCACTAAAGATACGAAAGTAGAGATGATTCCTCAAATTTCATGCCAAATAAAATATCTCAATGCCTTTAACAGTGACATTTAATTTATTAAAATAATTACCCTAACATCAGACTTTTTATTTTTAAAATCAAAGCTAAATACCTACCTACTAAATGCTCTATTTCTCTTTTTATCTATCTTTTACCTCCCTTGTTTTTATCTATTAAGTCTAAAGAATTAAAATATATAAACTATAAATGAAATGCCATACTTAAATTAACAAATAACCAATGCATACAATAATATTGTTTTACCTTAATATACTAAAAGAGAGCCCTAAAGCTCTCTTAAATTATTTCATCACACAATCTCTTAACTACCTTTTCTTACACAACAAGTATCATAGTTATGATTACTCTAATTATTCAGTAGCCTTATTCTCCAAAACTTTCTCTCTGTTTAACTTCTCCTAATACTTTACTAATCTCTTTTAACCCAACATCCACTGTATTTCTGATTGCTATTGTTAGTGTACTCAAAACTTTAGTTACTGCATTTGCTACCACTCCATTGACTGCATTAACATTTTTGCTATCAGAGTTAGTGTTGTTACCCACAAATGTACCATTCTCTGCCATAGCTCTCAATGCGATTCCTGCGGCTATTACTGCATCATCTTTTAATGAACTACTAAACTCTTCGGAGGCTGCATTAGCAACTGCAATCTCTGCTGCATTAGTTACTGAAGTAATAGCTTTATTAGTAGCAATTCCTGACTTTGATATAGCTTTTAATATATCGGTACCAGTTACGGCTCCAATTGATGCACTTGCTGCTGCAGCTTGTTGTTCTGTTCCATCAGAAGCATTCACACCAAGCAATTTACCTATTATTTTTTGCTGATTATTATTGATCTTACTAACCTCTGCATCACCTTGTCCTTTTGATACCACCTCAACAATTGCTTTAATTCCCTTAATTAATGAATTAACACTGTCAACTTTTGCTGGAGCAGCATTTTGCCCTTGCTTAGCGTTTCCAATAGCACCTGCGCCTGTAGCTCCTTTAGCTGCTTCTTTAGCCCCTTCTGAAATCTTATCTAATGTCTCTTTAATAAATTTCTCAACCTCTTCCTTTACTTTTGGATAATTACCATTTTCTGCCACAATATCATTTAATTTTTCTTTAGTTTTGTTAATAGTGTAAGCAAACTTAGTAAAATACTTTCCTATATCGCTTTTTGTAGTATCAGCTCTTATTCCCAAAGTATCAGTAAACATCTCACCAAAGGAAGTAAAAATATCTAAGAATTGTTGTCTTAAATTAGATATAGAGAGTATAGAATCCCTTTGCTTTTCAAGTTCTTCTATTCCATTATTACAAGCAAGGAATATAGAGATAAATAATGTTGCACAAATACTTTTTACTCTAATATTTTTAATATTTATTTTCATATATTACGTGCCTCATTCTTTCCATACCCTTTAATTAAAAGAAGCTATATAAAATTAAAGGAAAACACCTCTCATATAGAGAAGTGCTTTCCTTTAATGACTTTATTATTTAGTCTACGTAAATCTTATTAAATTTTAATCAGTTCTTACCTTCAGTTGTCTCACTAGTAGTCTCTGAATATTGTATGCCCTGAATAGCTTCTCTTACTTTCTCTAAACTTTTTGATACTGTTTTTCTAATTATTTCGTCTAATACTCCTAATACCTTATTTACAGCACTTGTTGCTGCCCCTTTAACTGCGCCCTCTTCATCAGAATTTTGAGCACTAAATTTACCACCCTGAGTCATTGCTTTAAGAGCAACAGCTGCTGCTAAGTCAGCATTTGTCTTTGCTCCAACATTATTAACTCCAACACCAGCAACAGCAGTTGCTAGTTCTCCAGCATCATAATTGCTAGCAGCAAGAACAGTACCTGTTTTAGCATCTTTGATTTTATCGAGCATTGCCCACGGATCAGCTTGAGCAACTCCTCCAGCTAAAGCAGGACCAGCATTAGCATCAGCTTTATTATTACCTTTACCAACAAGCACAGCAGGGGCCTTAGACCCATCATTAGTTACCGGATCACCGGCTTTTCCAATATCAATCTTTACTCCAGAGCCAATAGCAGTACCAATTATCTCTTTAATTTCTGTAATAATAATTTTAATATCATCAACAAGAGCAGGCTTTGGCGCACCACCGGTCTCTGCATCACCAATCTTATCAGTAGCCTTAGTTACTCCAGCAAGTTTAGTTAATGCAGTAATTAGTTTGTCAAAAACATCATTTGCACCTTTAATTGCATTTTCAACGCCTTTAGTATCAGAATTTTTTGTTTCAGATATTTTACTTGATAATTCATTTAACTTATTCTTAGTTGCTGTTAGTCCATCTCCTATTTTCTTAAAATGGTCTCCTACTGCACTTCTATTATCAGTAGATTTAACAGCGCTAAATCCTAATGCGTCTCCTATTGTATTCCCAAAAGAAGTGAATATTTCTTGAAAGCTATGACCTATATTTACAAGAGAATCAGCAAAAGTCTTTTTCTTTTCAAGCTCTTCTATTACTCCACTATTACAAGAAAGGAATAAAGAGATAAATAATGTTGCACAAATACTTTTTATTCTAATATTTTTAATATTTATTTTCATATATTACGTGCCCCATTTCTTCCCTACCCTTTCACTAAAGAGGCTAGATACAAATAAAAAAAGGAAAACAACTTAGTGTTTTCCTTTAATGACTTTAATTAGTTTATACTTATATTCTTCTAATCTTAATTAATTCTTAGCCTCATTAATCACAGGAGTATCATTAGAATTAATTTTCATTGCCCCTTTAACAGCTTTAAGGCCATCACCAATTGTTTTTCTTATTGCTATAGTCAATGTATCTAATGCTTTAGTTACTGCACTTACTGCCGTCCCTTTAACTATAGGAGCAACAACTCCTCTATCATCATCACTAGGACCAGCAAATTTACCATTTTTAGCCATTGCTCTTAATGCTATAGCTCCTGCTATAACTGCATCTATTTTAGTATTACCCTGTTCATCTTGAGCATTTGCTAATTTAAAAGCACCACCAGTATCACCTTTAGCAATAGCTTTTAATATATCTGCTCCAGTTACTGCTCCAACAGCTTTCGCTGCATCGGTTGCTGATTTTTTTGCATTTCCATTATCACCAGCATTAGTATCGTTAAACAACTTTCCTGCTTCAGCATCTCGAGCATTGCCACCGGTTCTCGAGCCCGTAGTATCAGCTTTCTGATCGGTACCAGCATCAGAATTTCCTTCTTTTTCGCCAAGCACAACATCTACTATATCTTTAATCCCTTTTACTAAATTTTTCACACCATCACCTTTAGAACCTGTAGCAGCTGTGTGAACAGCAACATTACCAAGTAGTTCACTACCATCATTACCAATAGCCTCACTAACAGTCTTAGCTCCTTCAATTATTTTATCAAGTGTTTCACTAACTAATTTGTTAACAGCAGTCTCAGTTGCAGTAGCATTAGGATTATTGTCATTTTTCATGTTAGTAACAATGTTATTAAGGCCTGTCTTAGTTCTTTCTAGAGTAGTTTGAATTTTCTTAAAGTAATTAGCAACCTCAGACTTTTTAGTATCAGTATTAAAACCTAAAACATCACCAAGTGAGTCCCCAAAAGAAGAGAAGATAGATAAGAAGTCATTACCTAAATTAGCAAGTGAGGATAAGAAAGAATTTCTCTTCTCAAGTTCTTCTATTCCATTATTACAAGAAAGGAATAAAGATATAAACAATGTTGCACAAATACTTTTTATTCTAATATTTTTAATATTTATTTTCATAATTACATGCCTCCTCTCTCCCTTTTCTTTAACTAAAGAGGCTAGACATATAAAAGGAAAACGACCCCTATAAAAGAAGCGTTTCCTTTATGATGACTTTATTAACTCTTTACATCTTTTATAACAAATGATGAATTCCAGGTTATTAAAGCAGTTTTTGTGTAAAAGAGTATATAATTTATGTGATCAATTAAAGTAATCCTACCTGTTAACACAATTTTTTTAATTTATCCTTGATATTTTTAGATAAATTAATTGTACTTTTTACTCATCATTGCTAACTAAGGAACTTAATATATGATTATAATCATTTTTGTTATCTTTTCAATTTTTAATGGCATTATACATAACTACCATAGCTTGAATATCTTTCAAATGTTAACAACGTTTTTATATTTAGCGTTGATAATAATACAATTATTATCAAATTTACTGTGATCTAGTCCTTTTATTATCAAAAATTTAAATACACACAATAAAAGGTTCACCGCCTTAAAGTAAGATAGTAAACCTTATTTTATTTATTTTATATTACATATTAAACTTTTTTGAACAGCTTATTTATACATATTATCTAGATCTTTAGTTTTACTTTTTGCAGTAGTTATAGCTTGTTTTACTTCTTCAAGTACTTTGTTTACTGTCTTCATGATTAAGGTTTCTACTGCCCCTACTAACTTACTTGCTGCGGCCACTCCTACTAATTGTACTGCCTTGTTATCAGTACCAGCACTGTCTGAAGCTAATTTACCACCTTTAACTAAAGAACGTAATGCAATTCCTGCACTTACTGCCCCCGGCTTTATTCCAGCTTTTGCTACATTAGTGGCAGATTGTCCTCCTCTTGCAAATGATAACGCACTTGTGCCAGCACTTGCCTGACCGCCTGATATTCCTGTCTTCGCATCTGCTTCTTTTGAATTAAATATTTCTGCTAGCATCTCAGAACCAGTAACTGTTGACACTATTGCTGCTGCTTTACCTGAATCCCCTGCTGTTGGATTACTAGTATCTGAAGCTAAAACTTTAGCTCCATCCTGTTGTAAGGAAGCTATTCCTGTATCAGTCAATTCAACACTACTTTTTTTGGGTTCGTTAATACTTACACTTTCTGCTGCTTTTATTATTCCTGTCAATGCTTCATATGCTTTTTTCAATTCAACATCATCTGCCTGTGCCCCTTGCTTATTACTGTCTACCTCACCTATTTTCAAAGTCTCATCACCACCTATTTTGGCCAACAAACTTAAATTTTCTACTAATTTAATTAAAGTTTCATTTGCCTTGTTAACTGTTCTTGATAGAATATCTCCTTTAGATTTTTGAGAATCCCCTTCTTTTGTTATTATTTGTTTTAGTTTTTCTAATACTACTTGAATTTGTTTACTTAATCCATCAAAATGCTCTCCTACCTGTTTTTTAGTTGTATCTTTAGTTACAGTAAATCCCATAGAGCCTGCCACTAAATCTAAAAAGCCAAAAAATGTTTCTCCGGCCTTATCTAATAAATTAATAAGGTTATTATTATCAGCAGCCATATCTTGAGGTTTTGAATCTGCTTGTTGTGAACACCCTATAATAAGGGATAAAAATAAAGAGATAAATAATGTTGCACAAATACTTTTTACTCTAATATTTTTAATATTTATTTTCATATATTACGTGCCTCCTTGTTTACCACCCTTTAACCAAAGAGGCCAGACGAAAAAAGCACAACAACTATTATACATAAATAAAACTGCTTTCCCTTGAATAAATTTATTATTTAATTTGACTATTTATTTTATTATTAACACCAGCTTAAGTAATAGATAAGTATATCTTATAGATAACTACGTGTTTGAATCACATAATGATTTTAGGGCTTTGTTAACTTTTTGTTAAATCAAATTCTCTGATAAAAAAGGTTTAGTATCTAAACAAATATATACTAATCCGATTAGATATATACCATAAAAATGGCTTATATATTCTATCTCTCTATTAAAGAATAGATAACATATTGATTTTAATTTTTTGAATTCAAATAACCAAACATAAGAAGGTTTACAAATACCTATCTTATGTTTAATTTTTAATTTTAGTTATATTATTTTCTTGTTCTATCAACAACTGTTTTTATTGTATCAAGTGTTATTTTTATTGTCTTTTTAATTAACTCTTCCACTGTTCCTATTAATTTATTAGCAGCCATTGTTCCTGCACCTTGCGATACTACCTGTAAGTTTGATGTTGCTCCCAATTTGCCACCTTTGATTAACGAACGTAGAGCGATTCCTCCTGACACTGATGATACCGTTGCAGTACCTTGTGCTAAATTACTTACAGTACTTCCCTTTGCAAATGCTATTGCACTTGTGGTTCCATTTACATTGCTTGATATTGTATCACTATCGTTTGAACTAGTTATTGCTGACAATATTTCTTCTCCATTGACTTTAGATATTATCGCTGTTGCTTTTGCTTCATCATTTGCTGTTGGAGAATCGGTTCCTAATATTCTAATTCCGTGTTCTGGATTACTGCCTCCTATTGTTGATACTGCTATATCTGATGTTTTTAATTCTGTGATGGCTTTAGATTTTTTTGCTAATTCTACTATTCCTTTTAAAGCATCAGTAGCTTTTTTCAATTCACCTCCACTTGCTGCTACTCCTGCAGCTGCTGATGCTGCCCAACCTACCTTCTCACCATTACCTATATCCTTTAAAGAATCTAAATGGCCTTTTAATGTGCTTAAAGTAATCTTAGCTGCATCAACAGCTTCTCTAATTGCTAAGGCTATTGATCTATCTGCAGAACCTTCTCCATCTCTAGCTCCTTCCCCTTCAGCTTTTTTCGCTAATGCTTCTAATTCTACTGATGCTTCACCAAGCTTTTCACCTAGTTTTTTAAAATGATCTCCTACCTGTTGCTTAGTTGTCTCTGTAGTTACTCTAAAACCTAATGTATCTGAGATCAACTCTATAAAAGAATAAAATGCATTCTCAGTACTTTTACCTACATCCATTAGTACTTCAGTTAACCTTTTTTCAGCATCTACACTCTCCCCTGAATTATTATAAGAAAGAAATAAAGAGATAAATAATATTGCACAAATACTTTTTATATTTATATTTTTAATATTTATTTTCATACATTACGTGCCACCCCTTATCAATTTAGAAAAACAACTATCCCTAAATAGAGAGTAAATTGTTTTCATTTTATGAATTTATTATCTAGTTATATATGTATGACTAATTACGATTATTAATTTTTAGCTTCAATAGTTACAGTAGTATGATGAGAATTAATTTTCATAAATTATTTAATAACTATCCCCATTGAAGATTCAACAAATTTGTAAGTTTCGATAAATTTAAGATCGCAGACATATTTAAACATGTACACACTGAGCTTGAAAAATGTAAAAATAATACCAATAACAAAAACAGATTAAAAAGACCATAAAAAAATATTTCAGAAAAATGGATTAAAAATCCAATAATTTTAAATTAATGTAAAAAGTTATTCAAACAAGAACAATGCAATTAAATATTTGCACATCAAAATCACAAAAGATTCAAGCAGATTTAAATAAATATGATAATAAAAACACAGCTAAACCAAAGAAAATATATATAAGAATATACTCATTACATCTCTTAAATACTTTAAATTCGTAAAGTATATTCTACCCCCCCCTCACGTATAATGTCTGCTTATATTATAAGGTCTAACATCGTAATTTTCATACCTCTAATATGAAAATTAGTAAAAATCAAAAATTTGAAAAAACTCAAAAGAAGAGCCATACTATATGAATGGATAAAAAGTTAATTAAAGAGTACATAAATAATCTAAAAAACACTGCTATAGAAGATAAAACAGAATTTACTGATAGATCATATTTGGAAAAGCTGCTTAATGAACTTAAACCAAATCCAAACATCCAAATTCAACACGAGCCCAAGCGCCACAAAGAAAGTTTGGGCGCTCCCGATTTTATTATTAGAAATAACGGAAACATAATAGGTTATATTGAAGTAAAAAAAATTGAACAAAATTTGGATGACACATTAAAGAGCCCTCAAATTGACAAATACAAACAATTATCAAATAATATCTTACTTACAAATTATATTGAGTTTATATGGATAAAAAATGGAAATATTGACTTAAGAGAAGTCTTAGTATTTAAAACTGATTTAAAAAAAATCAATACAAAAATCGATCAGACTAAGTCAGACACAGTTATAAGTATTTTAAACGAATTTTTTAAAGCCCCTATTGAAAAGATTAAAAGTGTTGAAAAGTTAGCTAGTCTACTTGCAAAAAGAACAAAAACTTTAAAGGATTTAGTAGAACAACATTTGAATTTGTATATAGACTTAAAAAAACAAAGTACTTTAGTAGGAACTTATAATATCATTAAAGAGAATATATATAACAATGAGCTCAAAGCTAACGAGTTTGCAGACTCAATTGCACAAACTATTACATATGGATTTTTTCTTGCGAAATTAAATAATACAAATAATTTAAGAATTGATTTTGACAATATTAAAAAGTTCATACCTAATAATTTTGCATTAATACAAGATATACTAAAACTAATTGATAATATTGCAATTAGTAATGAATATGGTAATATAAAATGGATTTTAGAATCAATGTTATTAATGATATTAATAACATTGATTCTAAAACAATTTTTGAACAATTTTCATTTACTCAAAATAAAAACTCAAATGGTGAACATACAAAAGACCCATATCTATATTTTTATGAAGACTTTTTAGTTAAATATGACAAAAGCTTAAGGAAAAGTAAGGGGGTATATTACACACCACATTCAGTTGTTAATTTTATTGTGAGTAGTCTGAATAAAACTTTAAAATGTAATTTTAATTTAGAGAATGGTTTTGCAAATAGGAATAAAGTTACTGTGCTAGATTTTGCTACTGGTACTGGCACATTTTTACTTGAAGTCATTAAATGCATTTTAAAAGAAATTCCAAAGCAAACTGGAAAACAAAAAGACTACATCAATGAACATGTGCTTAAGAATATATATGGTTTTGAATATTTAATGGCTCCATATGCGGTTGCTCATTTGAAATTATCTCAATACTTAAGAGAGGTTTGTAATTTCAAGTTTGAAATTGAACAGTCAAAACCACAAATATTCTTAACAAATACTCTTGATTTAACAACAATCTCAAATCAGAAAAGTTTTAAAGCGTTCCTTCCTACAATTAGTGAAGAGAATAAAATTGTTAATGAGATTAAAAATAAACCAATTTTGGTAATTCTTGGCAATCCGCCTTACAATGCAGGATCAAAGAATAATAATGCTTATATCCTAAACTTAATTAAAAGTTATAAAACAATAGACAATATACCACTCAATGAAAAGGCAATAATTTCATTAAATGATGATTATGTCAAATTTATTAGATTTTCAGAACATAAGATTGAAAATGCTGATGAAGGTTTATTAGGTATTATTACTAATAATGGATTTTTAGATAATATAATATTTAGAGGAATGAGATATCATTTACTTAAAACTTTTGATGAAATTTATATTATTAATTTGCATGGTAACTTAAGGAAAAAAGAACAAACAGATGATGGTAGTAATGATGAAAATGTATTTGATATACAAACGGGTGTGGCGATTAGCATATTTGTTAAATATAAAGATTCAACTAAGAAAAATGAATTTGCTAATGTTTTTTACAAGAGCCTTAAAGGAAAGAGATTGGAAAAATATGAATTTTTAAGTACAAATGATATTTTTAGTATTGAATTTGAACAACTTAATGTTAAAGCTCCTTATTATTTCTTTGTTAAAAACAATTTAGATGATGAAAATTCTTACAAAGAAGGAATCTCAATTAAAGAGATATTTAAGGAATATAATATTGGAGTAGAAACCCAAAAAGATAAAATAGCAGTTGATTTCACCAAAGAAGAACTTTTAAATAAATTAAATGACTTGGCTTATCTTGATGAACAAACCGCAAGAAATAAGTATAATTTAAAGAGGGACTCTAGAGACTGGAGGTTGCCAATAGTTCAGCGGTTTTTAAAATCTACAAATATCGATGCAAAATATGTTAAAAAACTAGCTTACAAACCATTCGATAATAGATTTACTTACTACACTAACAGCAAAGGTGTTGTAAGTTGTCCATGTTATAAAATAATGAAACATATACTAAATATTGATAATAATATAAGTTTAGTTACAACAAGACTCCTGTCAACAAATAGATTTAAACATGCTTTCATTTCTTTTATCCTTGTCAATAGAGATTGTATTTCCAGTAAATCTTATTTTTTTCCATTATTTCTTACAGAAGAAGAAAAATCTTTAGAAAGTTCCCTAAAAGAAAATTTCAAAGAAAGTTTTAGAAACTTTATTAATGATAAATATCCTAAACAATTTAAGCCACAAGAAATATTAGGGTACATTTATGCAATACTCAATTCAAATATCTATAGAGTTAAATTTTATGAATTTTTAAAAATAGATTTTCCTAAAATCATTTTTGTAGATTCAGTTGAAACCTTTGAAAAACTTAGTCATTTAGGAACTAACTTAATAAACGCTCACTTACTAAAAAATACGAATAAATTAGATCAAAGTATTGGTACGCATATATCAAATAGCAATGAAAAACACATTGTACAAAAAATTGAATACATAAAAGAAACAAAAGAAATTATTTATAATAATAACAGCAGATTTACAAATGTACCTTGCAATGTATATGAATTTGTTATCGGAAATTATCAAGTAATTAAAAATTATTTAAAGTACAGAAAAGGTAGAGAATTAAATATTGATGAAATTGAACACCTTGAAAAGGTTATTCGAGTGATTCATTATACAATTGATATTCAAAATCAAATTGACTTAATAACTTGTAAACTTCAGGAAATTAATACTTAAAATTGAAAATTATAAACCGAACTATCATTTTATCACAAAGCAATAATATAAATACCTTATAAAACATCACTCTCAATAACACCACTACTTGCTGCCCCACTTACTACTTCTAGAACGTCTTCAATTATATTATCAAGTTTTCATTAAAGAATTTGCTTACAATGGCATCAACTGTAACAGCAGTAGGATTACTTCCATTCTTCATATCAGTAACAATTCTCTCAAAAGCTTTTTTCAGTTCTTTATACAGTCTCTTTAATATTTTTAATAAGATATTCTCACCTCAGATTTTTTATAGAATACTGAAACTTAAAACACCCACAAACATGTTCCAAAAGAAGTAAGAACAATTAAGAAATCATTACCTAAATTAGCTAATGAGGATAAGAAATGATTTTTCTTCTCAAGTTCTTCTATCCCATTATTACAAGAAAAGAATATAGAGATAAATAATGTTGCACAAATACTTTTTATTCTATTTTTCATACATTACGTGCCACCCCTTATCAATTTAGAAAAACAACTAACAAAGATTTGAATTAAAGGAAACAAAAGCCAAGAACACTATGCTCCTAGTTTTATATTTACTAAGAATTTAGACAATCCTTCTACTACTTCTGAATTAGACTGAGTATCTATTAAATACTTATTAAGTATAATAGTCCAACATTCTATAGTTTTAAGCTATGGCTTAGTACAAAAGTAATCAAGTATATTAGAATCATCACCTTTATTGTAATTGAAATAAAAACTTATCTATTATTTTTAAACTATTAAAAGAAATATCACCGAACTATAAATGTATCTTTTTAGACTCTTGAATAAAATGCTTGCAATAATACCTGACAGGTACCATATTTAAGTGTTTTATTGCTAAGAAGCATAAAATAATAATTAACAGATTGTATTTCCATCTTTGATTTAGCATCCGGTTTTTTAACTACTCTTAATTTAGTCCTAGTAACCTATATTTTTTTATATTTTATTCTTCAGAAATGAAATCCACATCTTCTAATTATTTTCTTACATATGATATATTCTCAAGCACTGGACCTGGTAAATTTCCACATAAACAACTAACTGTTTATTGCCTGAACATAAATATTTGTTTATCTTTCCATATAGATATATTCTTGTAACATTTACTAATGTAGCATACAGAAACTATAACGATTACCATAACAGAATTTGCATTCATTATATCTCTATTGTATTAACAGTATTTAATATATTACTTTTTATTATATTATTTGTATTTTGCATTTTTTGTTATTTTATTTGTCATATTTAACTCTTGTACCATGAATATTTAAAAATAGGTAAATATAAAAAAATTACAAATTTACAATACTTTTAACAAAAAAATTAATAAGGGCTTTAGAAAACATTGAATTTACAAAAACTTGAAATAAAAGTTTAGAGCTTAATTAAGAATTCCACTAAGAGTTCTTAATTAAGCTCTAAAGGCTACTTGAAATGATCATAGTACAGGTAGTACTCAAATAAATAGCACTACTAACGATAATTATCGTACACCAAATCCAAAATAAAATCAACTAGCTTGGGTTTTTTATATCATTATTACTTTCCAAAAAAATTTATCATTATGTACACAAAAATAGAAGTAACGATTAATATTATTATAAGTAAGATAAATTCAATACACTATTTCCCATCTTAAACGTATTGTATCAAAATTTATCATCTCTTTTCATTCATTCCCTTTAAATTTACATTGTTGTCTTGTATTGCATAACTCTTTCTTTAAAGTAGAGATATCTCCTTTTAACTCTACTTCGATAGAGGCTAATATCTCTTTTTTTGAGTTATTCTCTAAACTAACGGTCTATTGGTCAAGTGAACTTACTTTTTTCTCTTAAAATTTCAATATCATAATTGTCATTATGAAGTAAAATGAAATCTAAACACTTTTTGAGTATAAATCTTGTTCCTAAAAATCTTCTATTCTATACGTTTCATACGCTAAATTACTTATAAATATTCCTTACTTAATTTTCTCATTGAAAATTTCAAATTCACTTTGTAATTGCTTCAGCCAATCCTTTTTACTTGAAAAAAGAATATCTAATATAAAACCTGTGAATTTTGCATTTTTCTTATAAAAATCATAACTTTCTTGACTCTTCAGTTGCAAATGTAATGGTTTTATCAGGTTGTATTTGGACTTTTTCAATTTACTTGATGTGGTTCTCAAAAATGCAATCGTCTGTGTAATTCCATTTTCTATGACATAGTTCTCCTCTAAAGTTCCATTTGCCAAAGCAGTTGCTATTTTTAAATAATCATAAGCCTGACTTCTTGCTAACTTATAATCTTTAATAAAATCTTCAAAGATTCTATACCCATCTAATTTATAATATTCATTATCCTTTATTTCTTTTAAAATTTTTATAGCTTCCATTTTATAATAAATTTCTTGTTGAAAATTAGATTTTAACTTTTGTTTTAGTTTATTATAATAACTTTTCATTTCATCAACTGTCTCTAAATTTCTTTTATTTATTATAATATCCATTTATGACTCCTTTATGACTACGCTAAAAAATAATGTCCAGTTAACTGGACATTAAAATTCTTTTTAAAAGATTATTTAATATAATTTTATATTCCAATATATAATCTTTATTCAAATTAAATGAATCATTTTTTGCTATTTTTTTATTTAGATCTTCTCGTTCTGATACTAATCCTAAAAAATTTTTATCTTCTTTAAGTAAATTAAACAACTCTTTATGTGTATTATTCTTCTTAAATCTTGTTATTATTAAAAAAACAGGAATTTCTATAGCTAGGTCATCGACAGAAAAATTTAAAAGCTCCAAACTCTCAACAGACCACTTCTCAGCAGTCATAGGTACTATTATATAGTTACTAACTACAAGAGCATTGGTCAAAGTATAATCCAAACTCGGATTAGTATCTAAGATTATATAATCATAATCTAGTGCTAAATTTTGCAGTTGTTTTTGTAATTTAATCTCTTTAAATGTTATAGCTTCTTTATTAAACTTGTGCAGGCTTAAATAGCTAGGAATTAAATCTAGATTGCCTTCAATATTTATTATTGCATCACAAATGCCTAGGTTATTCTTTAAAACTTCATATATATTAACAGTTCTTAAATCAATATTTTGTTTTTCTATTTCCATAAAAAAGTAACTAGTAACTGAAGCCTGGGTATCCATATCTATTAAAAGCACCTTATAATCTTTTGCCAGAAGAGTCGCAAATATTAAACAAGTTGTACTTTTCCCAACACCTCCCTTAATTGAAGCAATAGTTATTATTTTTGTCTTTTTATTATCCATTTATTTATAAAACTCCCATCTGATAACTTTTCATTGTAGAATTCATATACTTGTTTTTCTAGATTTATAAGTTTTTCTAACAAAGATTTGTAATATTTCGTATCGATTTTTTCCTTTTTAAGTAAGTAAGCAATTCCTTTAATATAACAAAATACACTGCCTTTTTTAAATCTAAATTCTACGTAATAAACTTTTGAAAATGTAGATGACTTTGTAACTCCATTTTCTTCATATCTTGTTACGAGATTTTGTATTGGCTTCCTATAACCATAATAAATACCTAAAAATTTATCATCATCTTTCAAAGCAAATAAACTAAAAAGTTCTACTTTCGATTGATTAAATAAACCCCTAAATGCAATAAAAAACTTATATTTTTGTCTTTTATCTACCCCAAATGTAAAGAAATCCATCATAATTTTTGTATGATATAATGTTTTACTGTTGTTACTTTCTATTTTGGAGAAGATGGATTTAGCTCTTTTTCCCTTAATTTCTAATTCTTTTTTTTTGAGGCGTTCTAATACATTTTGCATCACTAATCCTTAACTTGTAATCTTTTTAAATTTTCCTTTTTCTGGATAATCTTTATCATTTTCTATTAATTTTAAAAGTTCATAGTAATAGTAGTTGTTAAATACCTTATTGTATGTCAATTTTTTTTGTTTATTCAAGTAATCTTTTAATATCGGTACTACAATTGATTTATTTATATGTCTTAATTGTTCAATGAGTATACTGAATATATTGTTCCTAATGTTTTTTTCTTCTCCTTTAGAATCTGTTAAAACATATTTGACTGTGTTTTTAAGTTTGCTTATTATCTTTTCTAAATCATTGTATTTATTGTTTTCTATGATAAAGTGGGGTTTGTTTTTATATTGTTCATATACTTTTTCTACTTGTATTTTTAACTGTTTATTATCATATCCTTCATTCTTCAGACTAGTCCTTGTATTGCTCAATATTCTATTTAATTTTTTTTGTTTACTTTGTAGCTTGTCGTTTTTTTGTTTAATTTTATTGTATACGTTATCTTCGGCTTTTTTGATCGCTTTCAATGCTTTAATCTTGAAAATTTTTTCTGTTTCTAAATCCAAAATAGTGAAGAAGGCGTTTGTCTTGAAATTGCATTTTTTAGCATATTTTTTTACTTGTAATCTTTCTATAAATTTTTTGTTTTTCTTTTCTTCTTTTTTATTATAAGTATTATAATAACACTCCTCTTTTTCTACACTACTATTTTTAGTGTAAAGTTTTTTGAGATATGCATTAACACGGTCTTTATGCCTTGTCTCTTTTTTTTCCCTAAAGTGTTTATTGATTATATAGTAACATGCTTTTTTATTGTATTTAAGTTCATAGTGTATTTCAGTACCCATATTTACGCCTAAATGTCTATGGTAGTTATTAGTTACTTTAAATATTTTTTCTAGTTTGTAAAGATAGTTTTGTAGTGTTTTAAGTTTAACAGGCTCTTGACCATTTTTTTTTATATTATTATTGAAATAATAAAGTATGTCGCTTTGGGTATACTGATCTAGGTTTGAGTTCGCGTAATTTAATGTTGATATTAAAACAATTAATTTGTGTTGGTATTTGTTTATAGGCTTTTTTGTGTTACTCATATTAGTCTCCTGTACTATGAATTTATATTATTCATAATAACTTAATATTGACTAAAAAGTAAACTGTTCTTTTGGTAAAAATATTTTTTTTGTATAGCTAATTAATTAAAAGTTAAATATGAATATAAATATGACAAAAATAAATGATAATGATGTGAACGTTAGGATGAAATATCTTTTTTGATACAGGCAAAAGATGTTTGGCGGTTTTGAAGTAGTGGCATATTAGAGTTAAGAGTAGCTTAACGGTAAGTAAAATAGGATTTAAGCTTTTAGTAATGAGTAGATTTTAGTGTTTTAAGCTTAACAATAAGATTGATAGTAGTGTAAAATCAATTTTTGATATTAAAGGTTTAAATATTTTTAAGGTTGCAAGGACTAAAGATGTTTCTGTTTAGGTATTTATACGTACAAATGAGATGTTAAGATTAATGATGATACATTAGAGATAGTCTATCAGTAACATATATGTTACTGATAGACTATCTCTAATGTATCAGATATTATATAATAAATAAGGGGATTTATATGGGACTTGTACAACCAGTAATTACACAGCAAATGGTGATATCCGAATTAATTAAAGCAGGGATAAATAGAGAGATTGCAACAGATTTATCTTATAGATATTATAAGAATGAACTTACTTATAAAGATCTTGAATATTTAGAGACTACCTTTAATGTTAAATTAGAAATGTTAGAACGTACTTTAAAGTCTGAAATTATAGCTGTGAGGAGTGAGTTAAAGTCAGATATAAAAGATTTAGATAATAAGATAGATACTAAATTTAATGAGTTAGATAACAGGATAGAGAATGTGAGGAGTGAATTAAAGTCAGATATAAAAGATCTAGATAATAAGATAGATAGTGTAGAGAGTAATTTAAATGTAAAAATAGAGAATGTGAGGAGTGAATTAAAGTCAGATATAAAAGATTTAGATAATAAGATAGATACTAAGTTTAGTGAACTAGATAATAAGATAGACCTTAACAAGATGGAACTGGATAATAAGATAGATAAGACAGCGTCAGAGTTTAGGAGTACATTAAAAGTGCATAATTGGATGTTAGGAACAATTATTACTATATGTGTAGGAATTTTATTGACACTAATCTTTAAATGAGTCACTATTTTTAAATAAGTAAATGTACATTAAGGAATTTTCTAATTAAATTCATGTTATAGATGACAATTTTATGTCAAAGTCAGTAATTTTTTTGTTTAACTTTAAAATAAAAGCACTAATGTAAAAAAGAAAATATAATTTTACATTAGCACTCTTTATATAATTTTATTTTTGTTTAATATTTATTTTTTAATTTTATTAAGTTCAGCGTTTAATATATCTATAATAATTGTGTCGATTGCGGTTACTACCTTGCTAATGGCAGTAGCTGCAGCTTTTTGAATGTTTTTTGCATATTCAGTGTTATTACCATTTTTATGTCCAGCGAATTTGCCGTCTTTACTCATAGCTTTTAGTGCAATAGCAGCAGCAAAGTCAGCGTTACTTTTTGCACCGACACCATTAGTGTTATTAGTTCTACCAACGATTAATTGTCCAGCATCGTTATTGGTGTCTTTAATATATCCTTTGTTGTCAACATCTGTTGTTGCGTTTTCTATTTTATTAAGTATGTCTAATGCATCAATTTGAGATATTACGTTAATAAGTTTGGAAACGTCTTCTTCGTTAGCACCTCCGCCTTTAAGATCGGCACCGGCACCACCGTTAATGGCAGCAATTGAGTTAATATTATTACCAGTAATATTATTATTAGTTTTTGCTTCAATGTTTATTTTAGCTTCTTTTGCAATTTTAATGATTTCTTTTATTCTGTTGATGATATCTTCAACGTTATTTTTATTAGAAATAAGAGCAGCTTTGGTACCTGTATTATTAATTGCGCCAATTTCAGTGTTGTTATTATCAGTAGTTTCAGCTAATTTTTCTATAGCATTTATTATTTTTTCAATGTTTGTAATGATATTATCATTGTTTTTAGTTTTTTCTTTTAATGCATTTTTAAGAACTGTTAGTCCTTCTGCTGTTTTTTTGAAGTGAGTGCCTATTTCGTTTCTTTTGTTATTAGGTTCAAATTTAACAATGGAAAATTTTTTGAATATTTCAATAATTTCGTTTGTAGATGGGTTATTGATATCTATGTTTTGGATAGCTTGTTGTATTTTGTTTGTTAAGTTTTCTAGTGAAATGTCATGTTTGTTTGTTATTTCTTGATTTGTAGCTATTGTTGTTAGAGTTTCTAGTGAAATTCCATTTTGATTAGAAATAGAGTCAGCAATGAGTTCACAACTAGTTAACATAGACATCATAGCAATAACACTCAAAGGTTTTTTAAGATTTTTCATTATAAATTTCCTCTCCTTAAATTATATAAATTGAAATATAGTGCATAGTTTTTAAAAAAGAGGAATTTTTTTGATAAAAATTGTTGATAGGAGACGAATATATATTAATTCAAATATTATTTCTAGAATAGTTTTAATTAGTATATATTAATACCCAACCTACTTAACCAACAATGATATTAATGCTAAAAATATACCTAAACTTATGGTAATAATCGTCCCAAACATCCAACCATGTAACTTTAATACACCTTTAAGATCCGAAATTGACTTGTCTATCTTTATATTTAAATTATTCTCAATAATACTAATTTTACTATCTAATTCCATCTTACTAATTTCTATCTTATTATCTAATTCACTAAACTTAACATCTATCCTATTATCAAGTTCTTTTATATCAGACTTTAATTCATTCCTTACACTATCTATCCTTACATTTAGATTACTCTCCACATTTTTTATATTATTATCAAGTTCACCAAATTTAGTATCAATTTTTAAATTAAGATTACTCTCTACAGTACATATCTTGTTATCTAAATCTTTTATATCCGACCTTAACTCATTTCTAACACCATCTATCCTTATATTCAGATTGCTCTCTAAATTTTCTATCTTATTATCTAATTCTGTTCTTACAGATACAATCTCCGATTTTAAACTACGTTCTGTCATCTCTATTTTTAAATTTAAATTATTTTCTATACCATTAATCTTATCTTCTAACCGTTTTTCAACTCCATTTATTCTATCTAACAACTTATCAAAATTAACACCAAAGTTAGTCTCTAAATACTCAAGATCTTTATATGTAAGCTCATTTTTATAATATCTATAAGATAGATCTGTTGCAATTTCCCTATTTATACCTGCTTTAACTAGTTCTGCTATTACCATTTGCTGCGTAATTACTGATTGTGGTAAACCCATATAAATCTCCTTATTGTTTATTATATAAAATCTTATACATTATATAAACCTTATCTTAATAAAAAACATTTTAAAATAACACTTAATTAAATTAAATAACATACTTTACAAAAACAACTAATAACAATTAATTATATAGACCAATTATCAAATTATAATATATAATAATTTAGATTAAATCTAATATTAAATAAGGGGAACATTAGATGAACAAATTCATAAAACTAATAATAGTTTGTCATACATTACTTTTATATTGTTGTAGTGGAAATAACAATCCTACGCTTAGTAGCCACAATCCCATGAAACAATATCCTACTAAGACTCAGCATAGTTCACAACCAAAAGAAAATACATTAACTGCTGATGAACAAATTAAATTTGATACTATAATTCAAGCATTTAATAAAATTATAGAAAAAGATCAACAATTAACAACAGAACACAAAGAAAAATACAAAAATTTTGAAAATTGGCTATTAAAAGATCTACAAAAACAAAAAGAACTTGCTGAACATTTTAAATATGCATACAATATATTCGAAAATATACAACCAACACAAGCAAAAAAAACCACTACTAAACAACTCATAGTAAATACCATTGATTGTGTATTATCAAATACATGTAACGGTAGAAATGATATATACTCTTCTAAAGGACAATCTGACGATTCTGAAAAACAAAGACAAACACTAACAGATTCCTTTAAAGATCTTCTATACAAAATGTTTGGTATACCTCATTATCCTACAAAACCAATGGAAATAACAACACCTAATCAGAATACAAATACAAATGAAGATATATTTAAATATCTTATATCAGAATTAATTTTCCCTGCCAGCCATATAATAAGATATAACGCAAACTACAATACTCATAACAACTCTACAGACCCTTCTCTTACTGCATTAGGATTTAATGATAATCAAATAAAAACAATACAAGAGATAATCATACCAATTTTTACTCCAAAGGGCGGCAAAATATACTCTTCTAAATACATTGACTTTATGAGATTAAGTTATTCAATAACTAAACCCATACTGGATTATATAAATAATGAACTTTCAAAGTGTAATGGAAATCAAAAAAGTATTGATGATTTTTACTCATTATTAGAGTCATATTTAGGCGCAAATGAAATCAATGAGGACACAGTAAGCAAATTACCAAACACAGTTACTATTAAATGTAGCAATGGTAGCTAAACAAACAATTATATGAACAAATCCAAAGTTAAAAAAAATATTTAAAAAAACAAAAATTAATATAATCACAATTATACATTGTTGTCCAAAAGATAAATATAAAATATAAATGAAGGAATAAATTAAACTTATTACAAAAATAACAAAAAGATAATAAATACAAAAGAAAGTTAATAAGTATTCGTAAATAGTAGGCTAAATATACTATTAAGCCTTAACCAAAGATATAAAAATATCTTAAAGCAAGATTTTGCATATAATAACACACGCCCAAATTTTAACCGCACATACAAATATTTGATACGATTTCCGTATACAAATTTATATACTTTTTTTTAAAAAAATCTACTCCTACAAGTACATGCAAAAAAACATACTTAATGCATCTAAAGCAATACGACTAACTTCCAACTCCAGTCTTGAAACATCACCTTACTCAATAAAATCATCATTCCTAGCAATTACACAATTAATAGCGTCATTGCCTATAATGAAGAACAAATTACTCTTGCTTAAACCCGTACATGCAAGCTGCATTTGAACTTGAACATAACTATTTATTTTATAGAAAATTACCGGTTTTATTATACTCAAGAATAGCACTGTTTAGATAAATAGAATCACTGCATTTAATCTCAAATAACTCTGATTCGCCTTTTTTACTAACAAACCAACAATCAATTGTAAAACCTATAAAGTGTCTTTTTCATTATACTTTTTGAAGTAATTATATATTATCTACACCATTAGCATATTTATTTTCATACAAAATTTCGATATTATCAATATATACACACAAATTCATCAAATGCTAAATTTTATAATACCCTGTCTTTTAACATGCTTAAATTATCTTGAAATGAAATTGCCCTACCTAGAGATTTTAAAATCCTTTCAAGAACAAGTTTTAAAACACTTTCAGTACCAATAAGCATGTTCCCAATTTCACTTGCTGCTCCCATACGCCTTAAAGATTGTCTTTGAACACTAAAATCAACTTTACTATTAAACTTAAAACATTCACTCTTACCAATTTTTGGTAGCTTACTACCTATTCTGTTTATTTTACTTATGTTATTTTGCTTACCCTTAAGCCTTTCTTGACTTTGATATACAACTGTTTCAAGACCTTCAAACATTTTTTGACTGTATAAACCAAGACGTTATACCTTAACCTCACTCACTTTTATTATACTTATACTTAACTTCTACTTTATGAATTACTAAATAAGTATGCTATAACAACAATTGTTTTTGTCAATTTTTTATTATACTCTTTTTTGTTAAATAAAAAAGAGTATAATAAAAAATTGACACTATATTTACTTTTCAATAAAACTCATGTATTATGAAAATAATTATAAATACAATTAGGAGCAAATAAGTGAAAAATACAAATCTTGAGGTAAGATACTATCAAATTCCATCAAAAAAATATCATGCTAGATATTATAAAATAATATCAATATCTAGATACTTTCAAAAGAACGCAATTAAATACAATCAAACAACAATTCTAAATGCATTAAACATCTTCCTAGTGAAAGACAACCTTAAACAAATTACACTCAGAACTTTACGAAAAGATTTAGCTTTTTTATGTAATAAAGGCATTATTAAAAAAACTTTATTAAGACTGGGAGAAGGAAATGGAACATATATAAGATATACAATAACGAAATACAGTGTTAAAAACTTAAAAAGAGCACTTAAAGCCAAAGAAAAAATTGTAGAACATGATGCAAATAAAATATTCAAATGTACAAAAGAAATACAAAAAGAATGTCTCAAAAATAAGAGAGTTAAAACTCTTAAATCCCAAAATGCAACTAAAAATGTCAGTCATAATATAACTATTAACAATAATAAAAAACAAAAAAACACAAATACCATCGATTGTCTAATAAACAACACATCTAAATGGAAAACAATGAGATATTTAGATAAAATAGAAGAAAACATAAACAAGAAAAGATATGAAAATAATATATCAAGAACAAAAGAATGGTTAAATAATTATAAAAATTTACATATTATGAACATCACTAAATACAATGAACCTATTAAATAAACTAGAAAAAATCAAAGGTAAAAGCAAATTAAATAGTGTATTTTCTAAAATAGAAAGTGAAAATACCAGAACAATTTACTATACAAAAATATTTAATGATATATTTGCTTTTGGGAGTAGCAAAAAGGAAAAGGGTAAATTTTTTATTTCTCTAAGGAGTTTATTTGACATTGATAAAAAGGGTGCATTTCATTTATTTAGTCTTAAAGAACAAAATGAAGATAAATTTTTAGGCATGTATTATGGATTTAAAAGATTAACAAAACCAATATTTCTTAAATATAAAGATAATGTCACAAAAACCATTGAAACTTCACCTATATATAGGCCTTATTATATAGAATTTAGATTTAAAAAGGGCAGTATCTTTTGTTATATAAAAGCAATCCATGCCTTAAAAAACAAAGAAAAGTTTAAGAAAAATTATGCTCAAAATCTGTTAGAACGAATTATTAACTTAGAAAAAGAAGTATATAAATTTTATGACAAGAAACTGCCAAATGGGGGTATCATAACCAGATGGATAAGAACAAACCAGAGATAATTAGTATTGCAAATATTAAGGGGGGTGTTGGTAAAAGTGTTTTAACCATTATTTTTGGTTATATCTTAAAAGATATCGGCAAAAAAGTTTTAGTCATAGATTTTGATCCTCAGAATAGTTTAACTAGTTATTTTTTTAAGTATGTAAAGAACTTGAGCAGAAATAATGTTTATGCTCTTTTAAAGGAAAATTCAAATTTTAGTTTAGATAAGTATTTGAGTAAGATACATGAAAATATATATCTTATACCTTCTCATCCTAATTTACACCTTTTCAATAAGGAAAACACATCTTATAAGGAACTTTGTTTAAAACATCGATTAACAAACTCTTTGTCCCATTATAATTTTGATTATGTGATAATCGACACTCCTCCTAATTTAGATTCACTTTTAGATAATGCTTTAAATATTACGGATAGACTTGTGATACCTATTCAAGTTGAGAGATTTTCTGTTGAAAGCTTGTCCATATTAATGAAATACATCGAAAGAATTTCTATGTATATAGGTAAAGATATTGATATTTCTATAGTAGAAAATCAGTTTATGAAAAATAGAAATACTTTTAAAAGTATAGAGAATTCAATTAAGAATAAATATGGTAGATATATTAAAGGAAAAATTCATTTTTATAATAAAATAAAAGTTTTTACAAATAATTTACAGGAACCTAGCTCCAAGGAGGCTTATTATCAAGAAGGTTTAGAATCTTTAAAGAATATATTAAAAATTTAGTTAAATTTGTTAGTTAACTAACCCATAGTTGTTCGCAAGCGAACTTTTCGATTTTTGTTACTTAAGGGACAGTTTTAATTTTTATTCAAAAGGAGGTTTGGGTATGTTAAAGAATACAATTGTTTTAAATGATAGAGAAGAGGGTTTAATGGATATTTCAGAGGAAGAAGAATATGAAAATTATAAACATGCTTTAAAGAAAAGCATGGTCAATGATATTGAAAATAAAATTCAAATAATGGAAATATTATACAATATAAAAGATAAAAAACTTTATCGTATTGATGGATATGAAAGTTTTAATTCTTTTATTAAAGGATTTTTAATCGCAAAAACACAAGCTTATTTATATTTAAAAGTGTATGAAGAAGTTTTGAAAGGTTGTTTGAGTATAAAAGAGATTAAAGATAAGGGAATGATAGAAGTTTATAGAAATATAAAGGCAAAAGAGATGAATAACAAAAAGTCAAAACAAAATACAATCAAACCTTTGCGTTTTCAGCTTAAAAGCCAAGCAAGTTATGATTTCTATAAGAAGAATGCAAAATTTACAGGGTTTTTATTAGATAAACTATTTGCAACTGATAGAAAATATTTAGATAAATTGTTGAAGGAATATTTTGGTTTGTCGATTAAAAAGAATCAAAGAATATAATTTGTTGCTTGAAAAAGTAAGATAATTGTTGTAATATTCTGTTCAGATTGTATTTAATCATTTTAATATAATCCTAATTGGAAATTATGTGACCTTTAGTGGGTTTTATTAATAATCTTAGTTTTAAATTATTAATAAAGCCCACTTTTGATTTAAGTATCTTTATCATTAGTTTCAGAATATTTTACTTTTTTCAGATAAATGTATGTATTATTTTGAGTTTTTGTTCTTTAAATTTCATAAAAAAAACAATTATGGCAAGTAAAGTAATTGACTTAATGGATATGGAGTTTAAGTATTAAGATGGCAATAAAATAATAAGAGAAATCGAAAATGTCTATACTATTGAGTTTGATAGATATTCTTGATTTTGTGTAATATCCAACCTTAAAAAATTTTGATGGTCTTTTATTGAACATTATTATAACACCATTTTATAGTTCTAAGAGGTATATAAAAGGATCATTTGATATATCGATATATACAAAAAAATGAACCTTAACAAAAGTAAAGGAGAAAAACACACTTCTTCAGTCTGCAGGTAAATGTGTAAGGTATTTATAATCGCTATTTTATTATAGCTGTGCTTATCAATTGGAAATGAAGTTGATACTTATGCAAGTTTTTTCTAATATAGATGGAGAGAATAATCCAACAGTATAGATAGCTTATTCATAGAAGTTATAAAGGAAAATAAATCGGCAAAATTTATTAGTGCAACAAGAACAACAGCCATTTCACAGCAATAAGGCATTATCAATAATGAAATAAAGTAATTTAATGGAAATTCATCTCTTTTAGTTAAAAGGGGGCAAGTAATATATGAGAATAAATATTAAAAATATTAAGGTAAAAAGTATTTGTGCAACATTATTTATCTCTTTATTCCTTTCTTGTAATAATGGAGTAATAGAAGAACTTGAGAAGAGGAATCAATTCTTATCCTCTCTTGCTAATTTAGGTAATGACTTCTTATCTGTCTTTGCTTCTTTTGGGGATTCACTTGGCGGTGTTTTAGGATTTAATAAGGATACTAAAAAGTCTGAGGTTGGAGATTACTTTAAAAAAGTAAAAGAGACTGTAGAAGGAATTAAGGGTAAGCTTAATGCAATTGTTGAGAACATGAGATCTGCAAATAATCCTAACGTTAATAGAGTAAATAATGCTGTTAATGAATTAGTTGATGAAAAATTTGAAAAAATAATTAGAGGTGCAAGTGATGCTGAGAAAGGTGCTAATGGAGAAAAATTACTTGGTAATATCGATGGTAGCAATGTTGGTGTTGTTGGCGATGGGATGGAAAGTCTAATAAAGGGAATTCAATTAATTGTGGAAGTAGTACTTAAAGATAAGGGAAATCCTGATGCTGGAACTGATAAAAGGGCTGAAGATGGTGGGACAAGAACCAGTGGAACTGCTGCAGGCAAGTTGTTTGATAGTAACAATGCTGGTTCTAGTACTGCAGCAAAGAAATCAGCAACTGATGCAGCGAAAGCTGTTGGGGCAGTAACAGGTGCTGATATCCTAAAAGCTATTGCGACAGGTCCTGAAGGCAAAGCTGCTACCATAGCTAAATACAATACAGGCAATGGTAATGCTGCTGATAATAAAAATGATGCAGTTATTGCAGGAGGTATAGCATTAAGGGCTATGGCTAAAGGTGGTAAATTTGCTAATGCTAGTGATTCTGATAGTGATTATGCTGATGCAGTTAAAGGGGCAGCAGTAAGTGCGGTAACTAAGGCACTAAATACATTAACTATAGCAATAAGAAAAACAATTAATGAAGGACTTAAAACTGTTAAAGAAGCAATGAAAATTAATCCTAGTGATACTCCTGTAACTATTGAAGATGGTATTTCTAATTAATAAACAATAAGAAATAAGTAAATTAAGTAATAAAGATTAAGGGAAACACTTTTTTATATGAAATGTGTTTCCTCTTATTTATTTTTAACTTCTTTAGTTAAAGGAAAGGATAAAAAGAGGCATGTAATATATGAAAATAAATATTAAAAATATTAAAGTAAGAAGTATTTGTGCAATGTTATTTATCTCTCTATTCCTTTCTTGTAATAATGGAATAGAAGAACTTCAGAAGGAAAAAGAGTCTATACTTTCTATATTTAAGTTAAGACAAAACCTCTTAGAGGTTTTGTCTTCCTTTTCTGATGTGGTTATTGATGTTTTAGGTATTAAAGAGGATCCTAAAAAAAACAGGAGATATGCAATTATTTCACTGTTAACGCTTTTTTAAATCGTCATATGAGATTAGTTTTGCTTGGTATATGAGTACATAGTTTCTGATAAAGTTTTTTCTAACTAGAGATGAATGATTTTATAAGATTAATTTTAATTATTAATAAGGTAATGAGGTTAATTTTGAGAATTAATTTGATATTAAAATAAAAGGTGCATAATTGGTAGCAATTATTTTGTCTAAAATATTCTTTTAGTAGTGTTTTGAAGTCAATTAAAAAAATTGATGTAGTTCATTGAATTGAGAATAGACTATATTTTTAGTTTTTAATTTTTATGTTTAAAGTTTACATGTGCATTTAATTGTAAGGAGTTCTATAATAAAGCCTCTTACTTATTTATTTTATGTAGTCTGTTATTTGTATATATAAGTTAGTTTAATTGACTGCCTGTTTATAAGCATAAATTAGTAAATCAATAGCATTAGCAAAAGTTGTTCCTCCAGTGTAGTTATGGTCATCCAAGTTGATAGCATATTGTTTTATTTGTTTTATAGAATCGTCTAGTTGAAAAGCCATTCCTTTTAATGCATTAACGATAGGGTTAAAAGCTACGATGTTAACTTCTTTATGGAAAGTCTTAGCAGCAATAGCGAAAGAGTGAGCAGCAGATATAAAAGTATTAGAATCAAATTTAGAAACAATTGTAACAAAGGCATCGATATAAGCTGTTATTGCATTATTTATAGTAATAATGAAAGCCGAACCAGCATTTCTAATAGTTTGCCATGCATTAGTATCATTATTGTCTTTTACAAGATAAGCTTGATTTATAGCTTGTTTTAAGGTTTCAATTGAGTTATTTAATTCTTGAGGATTAGTATCTTTTATGGATTCTGCTAGAGTTTGTAAATTTTGAATAAGATTAGAGTTATTAAGTTTTTCAATAGCATTTATTCGTATTTGAGAATTTGTGTCGCTAGTGCAAAATACCATGATAGCCTCACTACACTGAGTATAAGTCATAACTTCATTTATATATTTAATATGACTATTGTAAATAGTTTTCAAATTATCATGATAGTCTTGAGAGTCATTAAGAAACGTTTGTAAACTTTTTATATTTTCTTGTGTTAATTTTTCATGTTCTATTTGAGTTGTATTTTCTTTTTTTTTAGGGGATACAGAAATTCCTATTTCATGCAACTTATTATCTGGAATATGATTTGAAGTTTGTTTTTTCTTTGGTTTAGTAACATCATTACAAGATGTTATTCCTAAAGTTAATAATGTAAATATAAGTAAAAGATTTTTCATTAAGATATTCTCCTAGTTATAAGTATTTATTGTTAAACATATACTTATTAGTAAATATAAGGCATTAAAGTGAAGTTATCAAATTTATAATGTTTTCCTTTTTTGTGTTTAGCCTCTTTAATTAAAGGAAAGGGAAAAAAGGAGGCACATAATTATGAAAATAAATATTAAGAATATTAGAATAAAAAGTATTTGTACAACATTATTTATCTCTCTATTCCTTTCTTGTAATAATGGAGTAATAGAAGAACTTGAGAAGAGAAATACTTTCTTATCCTCACTAGCTAATTTAGGTAATGACTTCTTAAATATTTTTACTTCTTTTTCTGATATGGTGACTGACACTTTGGGTATTATAATGTTGATACTAAAAAGAGTGATATAGGAAAGTATTTTACTGATATTGAAAAAACTATAACATCTGTTAAAGTTAAATTAAATGATATTGTTGAAAAACATGGCAATTATCCAAAAGTGAAAGAAGCGGTTGAAAAATTTATTAAAGAGACATTAGAAAAGGTTGAAGAAGGTTCTAAGGAAGCAGCTAAAGGGGCCATAGGTGAGGCTATTGGAAATGCTACTTCGGCTGGGCATGGTGCTGATCCCGCTAACAAGGATTCAATTGTTTCTATAGTTAAAGGGATTAAGAAAATTGTTGAAGTGGTATTAAAAGATAAAGGTAATGCAGGTGCTACTAAAACAGGGGATGATGATAAAAAAGACATTGGTAAGCTGTTTGCTCATGCTAATGGTAAGGCTGATGCGAAAGAAGAAAATATTGCAAAGGCATCTGCAAGTATTGGAGCAGTAATCGGAGCTGATATACTAAAGGCTATAGCTGTGCTAAAGAAAACCCTGTTGCTAGTTCTAGTGAGGGAATTAATGAAGCCAAGGATGCAGCTGAGATTGCTATAGCTCCTGCTGTTGATAATAAGAAAGAAATTAAAGACCCAGCAAAAAAAGATGCGGTAATAGCAGCGGGTATAGCGTTAAGAGCTATGGCAAAGGGTGGTAAATTCGCAGCTAATCAGAATGCTAAAGATGCTGATGCAAGTCAATGGTGTAGCAGCTAGTGCAGTAAGTAAGACATTATCTACTTTTATTGTTGCAATAAGAAATACTGTTGATAGTGGTTTAAAAACAATAAGTGAAGCATTAGCAGCAGTTAAACAAGAGAATAAATTTTCGGATGCAGCTACTGCAGAATCTAGTGTAAAAAAATAAAGAATTATCTATAAAAAATACATAATTAAATATTAGAGTCATTTAAAGAAAACACTTTTCTGTCTATTTAGGGGAAGTTGTTTTTCTTTTTTGTATAGCCTTTTTAGTGAAGGAGTAGGGAAAAAGGGGTGCACGTAATATATGAAAATAAATATTAAAAATGTTAGAGTAAAAAGTATTTGTGCAACATTATTTATTGCTCTGTTCTTTTCTTGTAATAATGGAATAGAAGAACTTGAAAAGAAAAATATTTTTTCTGATTCTTTAGTGAGGATAGGACACGGATTGCAAGAGATTTTTGGTTTCTTTGGTAATGCTATGGGGGATGCATTAGGATTTAGTGCTGTTAAATCTGGATGATAAGAGAAGTGTAGTAGGAGAGCACTTTGAAAAGGTAAAAAAAGGGTTAGAAGATACTAAAGGTAACTTAGATAAGCTATCAAAAGAAATGATTTCTGTTCCACATGCTGATACTAAAGGTGTTGAGACTGTTATTAGCAGTGCTAATGAAGTTTTTACAAAATTAATTACTTCTGTAACTAAACTTGCTGGTATAACTAAAGCTGGTGGTAAGATTGGTGATACTGATACATCTAGTGCTCCTGAGGCTGCCTCTGCTGATGATGTTAAAATTGTTATTGAAGGGATTAAAGAAATAATTGAGACTGCCAAAGAGTCTGGTGTAAAAATTGGGAAAGGAACTGAAGATGATAAGGTAGTAGATCATGCCTCTGGTGCTGGTGCTACTGCTGCAGTTGTTGGTAAAAATAGTGCTCAAGCTGTTGGTGCTACTGCTGGTCCTAAGTTAGCTGAAGCAGCGTCAAAAACAGACCCATGGGCAATGATTAATAAGATTGAAAATGCTAAGACTGATGTTAAACTTACTGCTAGTAATGATAATGGAGTTGTAGCCTTAGCTACTGATATTGCTACTAGCACTAGTAGTCACAATGTTGGGGCAAAAAGTACTGCTGATCTGGCAGCAGCTGTAGCTTTGAAAGCAATGACTAAAGGAGGTGAATTTAGTGCTCAAAGTTCTAATAATGAATCTGATGCAGTTAAAACAGCTGCTGCGAGTGCTGTAAATAAGATACTAGGAGTATTGGATATAATAATTAGGCGAGCAGTAGTAAGTAATCTAGAGAAAGTAAGAGAAGCTGTTAAGAAAATACGATATTCAGATAATTGGTGAATCAACTGAAGCTAATCTTGTTAAGTAAATAATCGGAAGTAATTAAACAGAATAATAACGTCGTTTAAGGAAAGCACTTCTCTTGAGGAGAGTTGTTTTCCTTTTGTTGTATGTGACCTCTTTAGTTAAAGGATAAGGAAAAGGGAAGCACGTAATATATGAAAATAAATATTAAAAATATTAGGATAAAAAGAATTTGTGCAACATTATTTATCTCTCTTTTCCTTTCTTGTAATAATTCTGGTGAGGAATTAGAAAAACTTAAAAACCAAAATAACTTCTTATCCTCACTTGCTAATTTAGGTAATGACTTCTTAGATATTTTTACTTCTTTTGGCAATTCACTTGGGGGTGTTTTAGGATTTAATACTGAGACTAAAAAGTCTGATGTTGCTAATTACTTTAAAAAAGTTCATGATACTGTGGAAGAAACTAGAAAAAAACTTGTCAAAATTGTTGAAGATGTGGAAAAAGAAAAAAATCCTAATGCTGATGCTGTTAAAAAAGAAGTAGAAAAATTGGTTATTGAAAAACTTAGTAAAATTATTGAGGGTGCTAGTGAAGCTTTAAAGAGTGCTGATGCTAGTGAACCAATTGGTAATATCTCTACTGCTAGTGGTGCTCAGAATAATAAAGTTGTTGTTGGAGATATTGATAGTCTGGTAAAGGGAATTAAATCAATTGTAGATGTAGTGCTTCAAGGCAAAGGAAATCCTAAAGCGGGAGATGATAACAAATCTGAAACTGGTACCACAAGAAGTAATAATGGTGGTGCAATTAAATTATTTGCTAAGGATAATTCTGGTGACAGTGAGGCTAATACAAAAAAATTAGCGACAGATGCAGCAAAAGCTGTTGGAGCAGTAACTGGTGCGGACATATTGCAAGCTATGATTACAAATAGTAGTAAAGCAATAACATTGGCTAAAAATAATGAAGATAATGCTAGTGTTAATGTTGCTTCTCCTAAAGATGCGGAAGTTGCAGGAGGTATAGCACTGCGAGCAATGGCTAAGAGTGGTAAATTTGCTAATGCTAATGATTCTGATGCAGGAGTTATTGCTACTACCATTAAAGGAGCAGCTATAAGTGCAGTAACTAAGGCATTAGATACATTAACTATAGCGATAAGAAAAACAATTGATGACGGACTTAAAACTGTTAAAGACACTATGAATATCAATATTAATGATAAGTCTGTGACTACTGAGACCAAAAATCAATAATTGAAATTTGACGCTATGTAATAAAGTTATTTAAGGGGAACTTATCTCTTAATAAGAGTAGTTTTCCTTTTTTTGTGTCTAGTCTTTTTTGTTAAAGGAAAGGAGGCACGTAATATATGAAAATAAATATTAAAAATATTAGATTAAAAAGAATTTGTGCAACATTATTTATATCTCTTTTCCTTGCTTGTAATAATGGAGTAATAGAAGAACTTGAGAAGAGAAAGTCTTTTGCTGATTCTCTTATCAATATAGGTCATAACTTTCAAGAAATATTCACTTCTTTTGGCAATGCTATGGGAGATGCATTAGGATTTAGTGCTGTTACGTCTGATGATAAGAGAAGTAAGGTAGGAGAACATTTTAAGACAATAGGGAATGGATTAACTGAAACTAAGAAAAAGTTAGATGACTTATCAAAAAATATAGCTTCTACTTCATATGCTGATACTAAAGGTATTGAGGCTGTTAATAATGCAATTAAGAGGGCAAATGATGTTTTTGACAACTTAACTAATGCCCTAACTAAACTTTTTGGGGCTGTCGGTAATACTCCTATAGGCGATACTGGTGCTGCGGCTGCTGTACCTGCTGAAGTGACTAGCGTTAAAGATATTATTGAAGGAGTCAAAGTTATAGTTGAAGCTGCTATTAATTCTGGTGTAAAAATTGCTAAGGGAAATTCTGGTAGTGCTGTGGAAAAAGGTAATACTGCTGCTCCTGCCGCACTTAATGCTGCAAGTAGTGCTGCGGGCTCTGGGGCTACTGCAGCACTAGCAGTTAAAGTATCAGAAGCAGATCCATGGGCAATGATTGATAAGATTAAAGATGCTACTACTTCTGGTCTTGGTGATGCCAATGATAATAATGCTGGACAATTAGCCACTGCTAATGCTTCTGATAATAATGGTGCTAAGGCTGCTACTACCGCAGACTTAGCAGCAGCTGTTGCTCTTAAGGCTATGACTAAAACTGGGAAATTTAGTCATGCTGCTAGTGAAGATAATGCAGTTAAAGCAGCCGCAGTAAGTTCTGTAAATAAGGTACTAGGAGTACTTGATTTAATAATTAGGCAAACAGTATTAAAAAAGCTAGAAAAAGTAAGAGAAGCTGTTAAAGGAATTACATACTCTGATACTGCTGGTGAAGCGGATCAAGGTGGTAGTATTCAAACTACTGTTACTAAAAAATAATTAATTATAATTAAAAAGTTAAATAAACTAAATAATAAAATCATTAAAGGAAAACATTGCTCTCTATTTAGGGGGGTAGTTTTCCTTTTTTTATATCTAGCCTACATTTTTATTAAAGGATAGGAAAAAAGAGGCACGTAATATATGAAAATAAATATTAAAGTAAAAAGTATTTGTGCAACATTATTTATATCTCTTTTCCTTTCTTGTAATAATGGAATAGAAGAACTTGAGAAGAGAAATACTTTCTTATCCTCACTTGCTAATTTAGGTAATGACTTCTTATCTGTCTTCTCTTCTTTTGGGGATATAATGACTGAATCATTAGGGTTTAAAGCAGATGCTAAGAAATCTGATGTTGCAACTTATTTTAAAAAAGTACAAGACAATTTAGAAAATACTAAAACAGCTCTTAATAAGATTGTTGAGGACATGAAGACTCAAGAAAATCCTAACGTTGTTGGAGTAGAGACTGCTGTAAAAACACTAATTGATAATACACTTGATAAAATAATTCAAGGATCTAAGACTGTTAGTGATGCTATTGGTAATGATAGTGAGCTACTTGGTAATGTTGGTAAAGCTGCTGCCGATCAAAATGCTGCAGGTAATCGTGAGGAAGGTAAAGTTTCAAACTTAATAAATGGAATTAGGGCTATTGTAAGTATAGTACTTAAAAATGAGGGTAAACTTGATGCTGGTGATAATAATAAAGCTTTAGCTGCTAGTGGTCAAAGAGATGGTACTACTGATGATGCAATGCTTTTATTTGGTAATGCTTCTAAAGGTAATATTACTGCTAATGCAGAAAAGGCTGCAGTTGATGCTGCTAAAGCTGTTGGGGCTGTAACTGGTGCTGACATATTAAAAGCTATGGTTGAAAATACTGATTCTGTTAAATTAGCTAATGCTGATCCTAAACAGGCTATTTCTACTGCTAATGTTACTGCTCCTAAAGATGCAACTATAGCAGGCGCTATAGCATTAAGAGCTATGGCAAAGGGTGGTAAGTTTGCTAATGGTAATACTGGTAGTGATATTTCTACTGCAGTTAAAGGGATAGCAGTCAATGCTGTTACTAAAGCATTAGATACATTAACTATAGCAATAAGAAAAACAATAGATGAGGGACTTAAAACAGTTAAAGATGCTATTAAAAATTAATCCTAATGTTACTTCTGTAATTTTTGATAAGATCAATTCTGAGACATAAAATCAATGATTGAATATCCTTAAGAGGGCTTTAGGGCTCTCTTTTATTGTATTTACGCTATAAAATGTTGTACTAATTGATAAATAGTAACTTATATTTTGAGGAATTTAGATGATATGGTTAATGCATATAAAGCAGCATCAAAAGAGTAGGTTAAGTCAAGTAGAGCAATAAACTGGAGATGACATGTTAAAAACTCTATTTAGATAGATTAGTGAATTAGCTAAGGTTATAGTCTATTATTATTTTTAATAATCGTGTGCCTAAACCAGTAATTAAAAAATATTATAGCATAATGTATAGCATCACTAACAATGGCAAAATGTGGTAAATTCGCTAATGATAGTACTGGCCTACTGCTGAAGTTATTAAGGCAGTTAAAGGTGCAGCAACAAGTGCAGTTACTAAAGCATTAGACACACTCATTATAGCAATAAGGAAAACAATTGATGCGGGACTTAAGACTGTTAAAGACGCTATGAACATTAATTCTAATGATACTTTTATGACTACAGAATCTGGTGTTGTTACTAAGTAAAAGTAAATAGGATTAAAAAAAAAGATAAATAAACTAAATAATGAAAGTAATTTACGGGGAACACTTTCCATATTTCGTTATGGGAATAGTGTTTCTTTTTTTGTATGTATCCTTTTTATATAAAGGAAAGGGAGGCATGTAATATATGAAAATAAATATTAAAAATATTAGAGTAAAAAGTATTTGTGCAACATTATTTATCTCTTTGTTCCTTTCTTGTAATAATGGAATAGAAGAACTTCAAAAACAAAATCAGTCTATACTCTCCATATCTAATTTAAGACAAATCTTCTTAGATGTTTTTGCTTCTTTTGGTGATATGCTAAAAGATCCATTTGGTATTACTGCGGCTACAACTAAAAAATCAGTTGGAGAACAATTAGGTAAGGTTGGTGAGGCAGTTAAATCAGCTAAAAGTAAATTAGAAAGTATAAAATCAGGTAGTGGCTACGATTTAATAAAAGATAAAGCCGAGACCCTAATTGCTAAGGCAATTAAGACTCTGAAAAAGATAGTCAATGGAACAAATAAAATTAAGGAAGCTACTAAGGATGCTGATGATCAAATTGCTAATGCTGGTAGTAGTAATGCTGATGCAGTTAAAGCAGATGAAACAAGTGTGAAGAATCTTGTTAAAGGAATTAGTATGGTCTATGAAGCATCAAAGGATGCTGATGTTGCTCCAAAAGGAGATGCTAGGAAAGCGACTGGTAGTGACTGTAAAGCTGTTGGAAAGCTTTTTGGTACTAATGGTAGTCTTGCTGGAAGTGAATTAAAAGCAGCTAATGTTGCATTAAATGTAGCTAGTGGTGCAGATATATTGGCAGCAATTGAAGCAGCTAATAAGGATGGTCAAGAAAAACCAGCATCTACTATTAATTTAGCAAAAGATGCTTATGATATTGCTATTGCTAATAACAGTGGTTCTAATGACGCTGAGGATGCTGCTGTTAAACAGAATGCATCAGTAATAGTAGCTGGTTTAGCATTAAAGGCAATGGCTCGGGGTGGTAAATTAGCCATCAATACTACTCATGCTCCACAAGAAGGAGTAAATGCAGTATTATCTAGAGCAGTTGGTAAAACTGTGAGTGAGATAGTATTTACTATAAGGAGAACGGTTGATAAATGTTTAAAAGATGTTAGTGAGTGCATAAAAGAAAATTCTACTAGTAACGAAAAATCTAAATAGTATAAGTAGTATTTAGACTATTTATTGTTTATTGGATCAAGCTTTGTACAAGTTTTGATAAGCAGGAATGCCTTATGGGTATTCCTATTTTTTTGTTATCTAAGTTGCTCTAATCAATGAAATTGCTATTGATTTCTATGTGATTAAGCAGAAGCAAGCCTTTATTTAACTTATAGATTATTATTTAAAGATTATCTATCTGATTTCTTGAATCAAAGGATAAGTTTAAAAGGAGGCACGTAATATATGAAAATAAATATTAAAAATATTAGAGTAAAAAGTATTTGTGCAACATTATTTATCTCTTTATTCCTTTCTTGTAATAATGGAATAGAAGAACTTCAAAAACAAAGGGATTCTATACTCTCTATATCTAATTTAAGGCAAGGATTCTTAGATATTTTTTCTTCTTTTGGTGATATGATTACTGATACTTTAGGTATTAAAGCTGATACTAAGAAAGAAGATATAGGGAAATATTTTACTGCTATTGAAAAAACTATGACATCTGTTAAGGAAAAGTTGCAAGCAGAAGTTTCTAAGAATGGTAATTATGAAAAAGTTAGAACAGTCGTTGATAAATTTATCACTGAGACATTAGACAAGATTGCTGAAGGGGCTAAGACTGCGGCTAGTGGTGCTACAGGTGTTGGTGTTATAGGAAATGCTGTTAAAAATGAGGTTGCTGTAGCGGCCAATGAAATTAGTGTAAATACCCTAGTTAAAGGGATTAATCAAATAGTTGAAGTAGTATTAAAAGACAAAGGCGATTCTACTGCTACTAAGACTGCAAGTACAGAGCAAAAATCAATTGGTAAGTTGCTTAGTGGACAACAAGGCACTGATGGAACAGATGCAGAAGCTGCTGCAGCAAGTGCATCAATTGGAGCAGTAACAGGTGCTGACATACTAAAAGCTATTGCTATTTCTGGTAATGCTGATAGCAACAACTCAACGATCGAGAAAGCAAAAAATGCTGCAAGTATTGCCATTGCTAAGGTTGAGAATAGTAAAACTCTTAATGCAGTAAATAAGGATGCAGTTATTGCAGCAGGAATAGCATTAAGGGCAATGGCTAAGGATGGTAAATTTTCTGCTAAGAATGAAGATAAAGCTGAACACGCAGTAAATGGTGCAGTATCTAGTGCTGTAAACAAGACGCTTAGCACTCTTATAATTGCTATTAGAAATACTGTTGATAGTGGTTTAAAAACAATAAGTAAAGCACTAGCTGCAGTTAAACAAGAGGATGAATCTACAGATGCGACAGTGAGTGGACAGTAATAATCGATAAAATTTAGAAAAAGATCGGTAAATAAAATAATAAAGTTATTTAAGGGAAATACTTCTCTACATTAGAAGCTATTTCCCTTTTATTGTATTTCGCCTCTTTAGTCCTTTTTAGTTAAAGGGTGGAAAGAAGGAGGCACGTAATATATGAAAATAAATATTAAAAATATAAGTATAAGAAGTATTTGTGCGACATTATTTATTTCTTTATTCCTTTCTTGTAATAATGGGATAGAAGAACTTGAGAAGAAAAAGGATTCTATACTCTTTATATCTAATTTAAAACAAGGATTCTTAGATATTTTTACTTCCTTTTCTGATATGGTGACAAGTTCGTTTGGTATTACTGCAGAGACAACTAAGAAAGATGTTGGGGGACAATTAGGTAAAATTGGTGACGCAGTTAAATCAGTTAAAGATAAATTAGAGGGCATAAAGGGAAATGAGCAATATGATTTAATAAAAAAAGCTAAAGCTGATGAAGCAATTAATAACTCAATTAATATTTTGGAAAAGATAGTTGAAGGAGCAAATAAAATTAAGGATGCTACCGATGGAGCTAGTAAAAAAATAGCTAGTTCTAATGGTGATGGTGAGAGTGCAACTCCGGCAAGTGAAAAAAGTGTACAGGAGCTTGTTAAAGGTATTAGCGAGATTTATAAAGCAGCTAAGGATGCTAAGATTGATTTAAAAGGAAATGCTAATAAAACTATTACGGAGTCTAATACAATTGCAAAGCTATTTAATACTAATAGCCAGGTTGGTTCTGATGTTACTGGATTAAAAGCAGCCAATATGGCAGTCAATTCGGCTAGCGGTGCAGATATATTAGCAGCAATTGAAGCAGCTAAGGATGGTACAAGTAAGAAAGCGGGTGCGATTAGTGCAGCAACAAATGCTTATGATATTGCAGTTGCTACTAAAGATAATGCAAATGCAAATGCTAGTGTTAGTACAAATGCATCAGTCTTAGCAGCCGGTTTAGCATTAAGGGCTATGGCTAAGGATGGGGCATTAGCTACTGTTGCTACTTATGCACCAACAGACGGAATAAATGCGGTATTAATAGAAGCAGTTAGTAAGACTTTAAATGAAATAATATCTACTATAAGAAGAACACTTGATAAGTGTTTAAAAGATGTTAGTGATTGCATAAAAGAAAATTCTACTAGTGAAGGAAAAACCTAAAGCTAAATAGTATGATTTTGTGTTTAAACTATTAATTGAAGCAATTTTTTTAAGTTTTGATAAGCAGGAATGCCTTATTATGGGTATTTCTGCTTTTTTAGCTTTACTATGGTAATACTGTAAAAAATTTGGATGGTATAAGAATGGTAAGGTTGATAAAAGCATTTGCTGTTCTATTCCTACATTCACTGTAGAAACATATACATTCTGAACGTTACTTAATTTATAATGCATTTCTCCTTAATTACCTTAAATTATTTTATTATTTAGTTTGACAATTTATTATTAATTTTGGTTTGTTCTTAGTTTCAAGGGATGAGAGTTGCACTCTTATTATAAGTTATTAGTGTTAATAACAGAGGCATTATCAGCACACCATGATCATTACCACTATCATTCTTGAAAAGTAGTTAAATTAGCTTTTCATAATAATCAAGATGAGAAGAAAGCTGAAGATGCAAACACTTGTTCCTTTGTGGGTCGGAAAGTAATTTTCCTTTTTATTTATTGTATGTAGCCCTCTTTAGTTGAAGGGAAGGGAGAAAGGAGGCACGTAATATATGAAAATAAATATTAAAAATATTAAGATAAAAAGTATTTGTGCAACATTATTTATCTCTCTATTCCTTTCTTGTAATAATGGAATAGAAGAACTTGAAAAGAAAAATCAATTCTTATCCTCACTTGCTAATTTAGGTAATGACTTCTTATCTGTCTTCACTTCTTTTGGCGATTCATTTGGGGGTGTTTTAGCTTTTGATAAGACTACTACAAAGTCTAAGGTTGGTGAGTACTTTAAAAAGATTCAAGAGACTGTACAAGGGGTTAAAACAGGTCTTAATAAAATTGTTACTGATATGAAAAATCAAAATAATCCTAATGCAGAGGCTACAGGTACTGCTGTAACAACTTTAAATTTACAACTTAGCAAGATAATTGAGGGTGCTAAGACTGTTAGTGATGCTATTGGTGATACTGATAATGGTCTTATTGTTGATTTTGGTGGAGGTGGTGATGGAGTTGGTGTTGCAGGTGATTCAAAAGTAGTGCAATCCATTACTGAAGGAATTAAAACAATTTCGGATATAGTACTCAAAGGAAAAGGTAAAGCCGATTCTGGTGATAATAAAAATCCTGCTGTCGATACTAGCGGTGCCGATGGTAGTGCAAGAAATGTTGATGCTGATGATAACACCAATAATGGAGCCATAGCTCTTTTTGCTAAGAAAGCTATTGGTACTACTGCTGGTGTTGGTAAAGCCGCTAAAGATGCAGCTAAAGCTGTTGGCGCAGTAACTGGTGCTGATATATTACAAGCTATGGCTCAAGTTGGTGGTAATTCCGCTAAGTTGGCTATTAACGATAAAACTCTTTCAGATGGTCAGCCTATTTCTGCTGGTGATGCAAAAGATGCAACTATAGCAGGAGGAATAGTTTTACGATCAATAGCTAAGGGTGGTAAATTCTCTAATAAGTCTGGTGGTAGTGATGGTGGAGCAAAACAACAGATACAATATGCAGCTATTAGTGCGGTAACTAAGGCACTAAATACATTGACTATAGAAATAAGAAAAACCCTTGATACAGGACTTAAAACTGTTAAAGATGCTATGAATATAAGTGCTAATGATACTCATGTAACTACTGAATCTGGTATTATTGCTAAATAAGTAACAAGTAAACTAAATAATAAAGTTATTAAAGGGAAGCACTTCTTGTATAGGAGTTGTTTTCCTTTTTTGTATCTGGCCTCTTTTAATTAAAGGATGGGAAAAAAGGAGGCACGTAATATATGAAAATAAATATTAAAAATATAAATATAAAAAGTATTTGTGCAATATTATTTATCTCTCTTTTCCTTTCTTGTAATAATGGGATAGAAGAACTTCAAAAGAAAAATACTTTCTTATCCTCACTTGCTAATTTAGGTAATGACTTCTTATCTGTCTTTACTTCTTTTGGTGAGATGACAGGTACTGTTTTAGGGTTTAATACTGAAACTAAAAAATCTGATGTTGCAGCTTATTTTAAAAAAATTCATGATACTGTACAAGGGACTAAAGATAAGCTTAATACAATTGTTGAGAACATGAAGAGAGAAGGCAATCATAATGCTGCTGCAACTGAGACTGCTGTAACAACTTTAAGTGAAAAACTTACTAAGATAATTCAGGGAGCTAAGACTGCTAGTGATGCTTTAAAGGATGTTCCTGCTAGTGAACCAATTGCTAATGTTGCTGCTAAGACTAAAGGGGGTGATGCAGGTTCAGAAGTTGCTAGTTTAGTAAAAGGAATTAAATCAATTGTAGATGTGGTACTGGAAAATGTAGGAAATCATGAGGCTGGAACAGACAAAAAGGCTTCTGATCTTAGTGCAAGAAAAGGTGGTAGTATTCAAACTAACGGTGAGGCAGGAAATTTATTTGCTAGTTCAGCTAGTTCTGGAGTTGGTACTAGTGACACCCATGCAAAGGGGGCTGCAGCAGATGTGTTAAAAGCAGTTGGGGCCGTAACTGGTGCTGATATACTGAAAGCTATAGTTACAAATGGTGAAGCTACTGCTACTAAGGCTGCTGAAGCTAATGCTACAGATGCAACAATAGCAGGAGCTATAGCATTAAGAGCTATGACTAAAAGTGGTAAATTCCCTGGGGTTAATACTGGTGTTACTACAGCTGAAACTGACTACACTGCTGGAGTCAGAGTATCAGTTATAAGTGCTGTTACTAAAGCACTAAATACATTAACTGTAGCAATGAAAAATACAATTGATGCAGGACTTAAAGCTGTTAAAGAAGCTATGAAAATTAATCCTAATGATAATCCTGTGGCTTTTGAAGCTAATACTGTTGCTAAATAAATAATAAGATAATAAATAAACAAAATAATAAACTCATTAAAGGAAAACACTTCTTTATATGAAAGGCTGTTTTCCTTTTTTAGTGTCTAACCTCCTTATTTAAGGAATGGAATAAGAGGGTGCACGTAATTATGAAAATAAATATTAAAAATATTAGGATAAAAAGTATTTGTGCAATATTATTTATCTCTCTATTCCTTTCTTGTAATAATGGAATAGAAGAACTTGAGAAGAGAAATAATTTCTTCTCCTCACTAGCTAATTTAGGTAATGACTTCTTAACTGTTTTTATTTCCTTTTTTTGATATGTTTACTGGAGTTTGAGTCATTAAAGTTTGCACTAAGAAACAATATTATAGGAAATTGTTTCATTGCTAAGGCTTTGTAGTTAGATATAGATAATCTTTATAAGATTAACTTTAATTAGTAAAAGAGTAACTAGGTATATTTTAGTGAATTTATTTAATGTTAATATAAACGGTGTATATTTGATATTAGTTATTTATTTTTATTTAGATATTGAGATTTAATGTTTGGGTAATGTAGATAATCTAGGAGAGGAAATATGAATAAGAATGTTTTAGCAATATGTGTGTTAACACTAATGTGTTTGGTATCATGTGATATAAATTTTCTTGATGAATTGTTAGGCAAAGCAAGAGAAAAATTTTTAGAAGAAACCGATAATGCAGAAGGTTTAAATTCTAAAGAAGAAAATCAAGAGGATAAAGAAAATAAGGTAGATGTTTCAAAGGTTAAAAGGGATGTAGTAAGAAATAAAGACTTTAGGGAAAAAAGTATTAACTTATCTCAACCTAAATTAACTGCGGTTCAAGAATCTTATCTTACTGGTAAGGATGCTGAGGCCAGTGAAATTAAGAAAAAAATTGATGTTAATTTAGCTGCGGTAAATGCAATTTATGATGAGTTGGAGAAATCATTGTCAGAACTTAAGAATATGGAAGCTTTTGTTATAAGAGCTGAGTCTGATTTTAATGAGGCAAGAAGAGGTGTTCCTGGAAATAATCATGTAACGAACACTTTGCCTTATTTAGATGAAGCAATTAAGACAGTTAAAGATAGTAGACATGTTGCAGTAGTAGGGTATAATGAGCAATTTCATGCATTAAAACATGTAAAAGCTGATGCTGAGTATGCAAAGGGTCTTATTAAGTCTGCTTTAGGTGAATCGGCACAGGCAAGGTTGAGCGGTTATTATTATGTGCAGCTTATGATAGATAATATATCAAATGCGCAGCTTAGCTTGAGTAAAGCAGAAAGTATGTTTAAGAAAGTAGAATCGGAGTTAGATAATCTTAGAGTTGAGAGACAAAAAGCGGATAAAGATTTTGCTGGGTTAAAGAGTGCATATGAAGCATTATTAGCAGTTAAAAAGAAATAGTATATAACATATTTATGGTGAATTAGTATGTGATTAATAATTTAATTATTTTTTAGAGTGAGATAGGGTCTAATTTTATTAGATTCTATTTTTGTTTATATGAATACCTTTCAAATTTGGTGATGTCATGAAGTAAATAAAGTAAATGACATCACCAAATTTCAAAGGTATTTTCAAACTGTCTGTAAGGATGGAATTTTAAATTGCGGATGAGCGTTTGGACAAAGCTTTTTGATAACAGGGTTTATATTCTATGTATCCTTATCATGAACTTTATGTTTAAAAGTATGTATAAGCATTTAATTGGCAAGGATCTCTATTATATAGAGATCCTTATTTATTTTATTATTTGATGTTTAATTAGTAGCATGTTTATAAGCAGAAATTAGTGTATCAATGGCGTTAGCGAAAATTGTTCCTCCAGTATATTCATAATCATCTAAATTGATAGCATATTGTTTTAGTTGTTCTATAGAGTTGTCTAATTGAAAAGTCATAATTCTTAGTGTACCAATAATAGGCGTAAGAGCTGCAATATTAACTTCTTTATTTAAAGTTTTGGCAGCATTAGCAAAATTGTGAGCAGCAGAGATGAAAGTGTTAGAGTTAAAGTTAGAAACAGTGTTAACAAAGGCATCAATATAAGTTGTTACTGAACTATTTATAGCAGTTATAAAAGCATCAGCTGTATTTTTGACAGTTTTCAATGTATTGGTAGTGGTTTGCTCTTTTGCAAGATAGGTTTGGTGTATAACTTGTTTTAAGTTTTTAATTGAGTTATTGAATCCTTCTAGATTAGTATTTTTTAAAGATGCAGCTAAAGTTTGAAAATCTTTGATTAGGTTAGAGTTATTGAGTTTTTCAATAGCTTCTTTTCGTATTGTAGAATTTGTATTGCTAATGCAAAAATCTATGCTTGACTCATTACACTGAATATAGGTCATAATTTGATCTATATATTGAATATAATGATTGTAAATAGTGTTTAGATTAGTATAGTAATCTTTGGAATCAATGAGAAACTCTTGTAAGCTTTTTATATTCTCTTGTGTTAGTTTTTCGTGTTTTACTTGAATAGTATTTTCTTTTTTATCTTCTTTAGGATATATAGAAGTATCTATTTTTTTGTCTTGTAAGTTATGATCTTGCATATAACTTAACGTGTGTTCTTGACTTGATATAGGAGTAATATTGCAAGATATTACTCCTAAGGTTAGTAATGAAACTAATGGATTTGTCATAAAAATATTTTCCTTTTTAAATTTCAGAGCACTAATTATCAATTAATACTTATTATTATTTAATAATAAGTATATATCATAAAAGTGAAATTATCAAATTTGTGAGAAAAGTTTTTTGAGCATATAAAAGAAAGATAGGCTTATAAGCCTATCTTATTAGTGTTTATTTAAGTAATTGTTTTTAAATATAAAGATTTATCTAGCACCAGTGGTACCATAAAGTAATCTTAGTACTTCCTTTAACTCACTTTTGGTACTTGGGGGCAATATGCCTCTGAGAGAGCTTAATTCTTCGTATACTTTGTAATCATTGTGATGACTTTTTTGCACTTTTGATAATAAAATGTTTACTTCTGTTTTAATTGTATCTAATTTTGTTTTTGCTTTTTGGTCTTTTTGGAGGTTGCCAGGGTATCCAAAATCATTAGTAGTAAGATGTATAGCATCACTTAGACTTTCTTGAATTGCGTTTGAGAGTTTTGTGAGTTTTTTGGTTAATTTGTTTTTTGTAAATTTATGTAATATGTCTTGAGATTTTTGTTTTTCAGATTCTTCGGGTTTTTTTCCATAAATAGGATTTATTTTTATTTCATTAAACTTAATGGTTTCCCAGTGTTTGTTTATTTTTTTAGCTAATTTAAGAGCGTTCTTAACGCTATTTTTGGTTTTTATTAAACGTGATTTGTATTCTCTATTTAATTGAGCTTCATCCTCGTCTTCATCTTCGTTGTCAATTTCTTGGTGATTTTTTTCAATTTCATCATAGTCATTGTCTTCTTCGTCATCTTCATAGTCATCGTCATTGTCTTCTTCGTCATCTTCTATGGTTGTCATAGGTCCTGAGTATGAACCTGATTTTGTTGTTGATGGAATATAATTATTATATTCATAGTTAATAGATGATTCACCACTTATGCTGTTAAGATTATTAGTTGTACCTGATAGTATTGTAGGAGGGGTATTTGTGTGTGAGTTTGAGATAATTGTGTCATCTGTGTTTGTTGGAGTAGGGTTTTCAGTTATTTTTGTATTAAGTTCTGATTGAGTTAGTGTATTGATTGTTTGAGTGTTTTTGTTATCTTCATTAGTGTGTGGTTTAATGTTAGTAATAATTGGTGAGTTAAGAGTTTTTATACTGTCTTTGTTAGTATTTTGGTCTTTTGTTGTGATATGATTATTGCCATTGTTAGTATTTTGATTGTTATTATCAGTAATTTGGTTAATAGCTTGAGGTGTAGATTTTTCATTAATGATAGGTGAGGTGTTAAAGTTAATGATATTATCTTGTAGAGTATTGTTTGAAGGATTATTTTTTTGAGTTGGCTCCAAGATAGAGTAAGCTTTTTTTAGTAACTTAGCAGATGTATTTTCATTGCCATTGAGGATTAGATCACAGCTAATGAGACATAGGATTAGTCCCAAGCAAAAATATTTTAATTTAAACATTATATTAAATCTCCTTATAATATGTATTTGTATAAAATAATAAATATAGAGCGATGGGGGTGGTAAATCTAGGTTTGAGAGGGAAAAAAGTAGTGATATTGGGAGTTGGGGGATGTTGAGGGGGGGGGGAGATAATGGGATAGAGATCGCGCCAGCTTTATACTAATAACAACTA
>NZ_CP075098.1 GCF_023035295.1 Borrelia coriaceae | reverse complement strand
TATATAATTTGTTTTTAGTACATAAGTGTTTGGCTAATAATATTGAACAAAGTTTCCTCAAATAAAATTCCCTCATATATACCAAGCAAAATCATATTTCCCTCAACTAACTAACAGAAATAAAATTAAAACAAAACTGATTTTCCTAATATAAATAATCCCGATATTTGTAACTTACAAATTACATAACCTAATTTAAATAAAACTTAAAAGAGACATTCTATTAAGAATGTCTCCCCCCTTCATCAATAATATAGAATAAATACTTACATAAACATCTTTCTTTAATTACCTAGAAAATAGTCAAAATTGTTATCTACAAATCTCTCCATCTCTCGCTCAGTATCTTCCTTTAGCTTATCATAAGTAATACCTTTCTGAGCAAATTTCTCCAAGTATAGAGCACCATATTTCCATTGAGTAGCTAGATTAGTATATGAACCAGCTCTAACAATACTATCAATTTTTTTTACACGCCAAATGAACTCTTCGAAAACACCATACGCTTTCACTACCTTTTGACGAGCAGACCTTGCACTCGCACTTTTGTTGCCAGATATTATTTCTTCAATCGCACTGTCCAATCTATCTTTTGCCTTTGACATAATATCAGAAGAAGAATCAATGGAATTTTGCTTTGCACTCTCAGCTTCCGACTTTGCCTTTACTAATCTATCAAGTTGTTCCTTATATAAAGCACTTGCAACACTTATATTCTTCATAATATTCTCACTTAATCGCTCTACAAATTGCTCTAAATTCACTATCCCATCCTTCTTAAATCTTTGAACCACAATTTCATCTAAAACTGTCTTTGCTTCCTGATGATGATTCAAAGTTTTCACCCTAGACTTTGCATCAGAAATCTTAGATTTATACCCCTCAAGTTCTGACAACTTTTTGTTAAAACTATCACTAAATGAACCAATCTGTGTTAAAGCAGAATCTATTTCATTCTTAATTTTTTCTGACTCAGTCTCTTTAGCAGAATATTCCACCTCTTGCACCAATTCAACAGATTGAGGCTCAGCAACTTGTTGAGGTTGATCAGACTGTGGTGCTCCATCTATCACTCTTTTATCAGATCGCTTCTCTTCTTCACCTTTATTGAAAATATTTTTACTACTATCTTCAGTTTGTTGCGCCAAAAGTTGCTTCTCCAAAGATGACTGACTAACCGTTGTTGTAGAAATATTATTTTCAGATAAATTTTTTACACTTTCCAAAGCAGCCTCTGCTGGATTTGAAATATCAGATCCCATAACCTTAGTCACAACAGATTCTACCTTTTGTTGTTTTTGATTTAATGCTTCACCAACTTGAGATACAGACTGTAATGGCTGTGTCATACCTTTTTTGGGAATACCTACAACACCTAGTACTTTAAACTTTTTTCCAGCATTTATAATAACATCCGATTGATCTTCTTCGCCCTCTTTACTTTCTTTTAATAAACCTAAATAATATTCTTCTTCTGAAAATCTTTCACTTACTACTCCGATCAATCTATCAAGTAAAGCCATATGACATGATAGAAAACATAATAGTGTCAAAACACATACTGCCAAAACATTTTTATTCATGATCCCCTCAACTAGAACATCAAAAAAAATTATTTCATTATTAAGTATCTATATTGAAATACAAGAATTACTGATAAGTATACACCTCTTTTTTAAATTTCAAATAAATTCATTCAATTAATATAAAATTTCACTATGACATCATAATATTTTTACTTTAGCCTGTCCTTAGATAAGTTTCTAACTTACCAATGACAAACTTGATAAGTCATCATTACTACTAAATTCTTGTAAATTACAAATTATCAAGTCAATCTGTTCTTGAATATCAAACGTATAATTAATTACCCTAATCACATTCTCAAGGTGTTCAATTTCATCATTACTTAATTCTCTTCCCTTTCTAAATCTAAGATAATTTTTAAGCACTCTATAAGTACCAATACTAAATTCATATACCTTAAAAGGCACATTTATAAATTTACAATTGTCACTATAAATAAGTTCTTTTTTGTCTTTCAAGTATTCAACTTTTTCTACAATACGTTTTGCATTGACTTTTGATATATGAACCCCAACACTCTTATCTAAATCAATTAAATTTCTAAATAATTGTGCATTAATTAGATTCATTCCTAATTTACTAAGTTTTTCAAATAGGTTCACTGAATCTACAAAAATGATTTTTGCAAAGTCAATTCTTAAAAACTCATTGAATTTTGTTCTATAGATATTTGAACTTAATATTGCACAAATATATCCATATGTTAAGCATTGATGATAATGTAGCATTGTTATCAACAAGATGTCTAGCAACAGAAGTATTTAAACATAATTTTGTTATTTCAGGTGGTTTTACTGCAACGGGACGATGTTTGAAGGAGAATCAAGTAAGTGGAGAGACTTGTTATATATTCCCATTATTTATTATAGAGGAACAAAAGTCTTTATTAGAAAGTTCAATGAAATCAAATTTTAAAGAAAGTTTTATAAGTTTTATTAATGAAAAGTACCATAAACAATTTCAACCACAAGAGATATTGGGATATTAATTGAATAACCCGACCTTTCTACAATACCTTTTTTTCTATCAGTATAGTAAGTATATCTAACATCAAAAGGCTTATAAACTATGCTTTTAACATACTTTGCATTGATATTTACAGATTTTAAAAATTGTTGAACAATTGGTAACTTCCAATTTCTAGAATCTTGAGTTAGCTTATACTTATCTCTAGCAGTTTGTTCATCAAGATAAGCAAAGTCATGCAGTTTAGCTAAAAGCGCATCTTTAGTAAAATCAAGTGTCACATTTTCTCTTACAAGTTTTAATCCGCTGTTATAAGTGATAAAAATATCTTCAAGTGAAATCCCCTTATTATAAATATCTTTATTCTCTACATTTCTTTTTACAAAAAAATAATAAGGAGGTGCAGTCTTAAGCTGTTCAAAATCAATACTAAAAATATCATTTGTGTTTAAGATTATATTAAACTCTATTTTTTATAAAAAAACCTATTTACTTTAAATAACAAATAGGAATCTAGGTCATATAATATGACCTAGATTCCTTTATTTTAATAAAATTTAAAATTACTTAACTTTATCTATTAAAAATATAATCTTATCAGAAACCTCTTGAATTCTCGGTATCTTAACTGTAATAAGATTTTTATATCCTTCACTAATATGACTTATCAATTTTTCACTATCAGAATCAATACCATCTTTCTTCCCTTTATAATCTGTTATAATAGCATCTACACTTTTTCTCCAAGTTAATCTTTGTAATTGAATCTCTTCAAGTTTTGATTTAACCTCTCTTAAATCATCAAGACTTAATTTATCTAGCTTGTCTTTATTCTTTTCTAACTTATTAATTACACTCTCAAAGTTAAATTGAAGCTGGCCTATTACAGAATTCATTATATCTATAATCCATGTTCCTCGATTTTTTACATCTGATTCTATTTTTTTCAGAATTCCTGCAAATTCCTTTATTCTTTCTTTATTGTACAATAAAGATGAATAAAATAATCTTCTTAACTCTTTATTAGAATTGTCATCTAATGTCTTCTGATTAGACTTATTTAGTACTGCTTTAAATACTTTTTCCTTCATACCATACTGATCTATATCTTCAACTTCTGCCTTATCTGCACTTACTAATGCCTTAACATTATTAACATCTTTTTTAATAGCAGATATTAATTCCTCTTTTTCATCTTTGATTGCAACATCTACCTTTATTACCTCTGCAACAGGAACTTTATTAATCTCATCTTCTTTTGGTTTTACTGCTTCATCACTTTGAACACTATTTATAACCCCACTACTTACAACCTCTTCTGAAAAATCACCATTATTAATAATACTTTTGCTGCCTTCATCTCTTTGAACACCACTTCCAACATCTCCTGCAACATCTCTGATTGCTCCTTCTACCAATAATTTAGAATTTACATCACATGACACTAAACCTACAATTAATAATGTAAAAATAAATAATTTTTTTCTCATAAATACTCTCCTTTTTGAATTAAGAATCATTATTAAATTAAAATATATACCATTTAGTATAAAATACAAATTACTTACATCAAAATTATTTATTTTTTCTTCATCCTTACTCTTAAGTAGACATATCCCCTCTATGACTCTTTGAAAGAAAGATAAAATTTTATCATTATTGATTAATAATTCTGCTCAAATTTTCTAGCAAGAAATTAACATTGTAGTTTCTTAACCGATTATTAACTTTTATATAACCTATCTATATTTTAATTAATAGCATGTTTATAAGCAGAAAAGAGTATATTCAATAATATTAGCAAAAGTTGTTACCCTAGTGTAGTTATCATCATTCAAATTGATGACATATCATTCCATCTTCCTATAAATTCATTTAATTTAAAACCCGTAACCATATAATAAAGATCCTTACAATAAAAAAACACCTTTAAAATTTGATTATATCATTTATTTCTACACTATTATAACGACGTAACCAAATTTTAAAGGCACACATATAAAAAATAGGACCTAATAACATTAGACCCTATCGCACTCAAATATTATATCCTCAACAAATAATTGAATTATTATTTGATTAATAATTCAATTATATATTATCTCTTATTAACTTCCAATAATAATTGGTATGCCTTCTCTAAAACAGTAAAATCGTTCTTTGCTTGTTTCATATCATTTCTAAGAGTATCCAATTTTAACTCTATTTCACCAAACATATTTTTTGCTTTACTCAAATTGGTTTCTGCCTTTGAAATATTATCTATCATACGCTGCACATAATAATAACCGCTTGCCCTTGCCTGTGCTGATTCACCTAAAGCAGACTTAATAAGACTCTTTGCATACTCAGCAGCAGCTTTTACATGTTCTAATGCATTAAGTTGTCCATTATATCCTACTTCTGCAATATGTCTACTAACTTTAACTGTCTTAATTGCTTCATACAAATAAGGCAAAGCTTTCGTTACATGCTCGTTTCCAGAAATACCTCTTCTTGCCTCATCAAAATCAGACTCAGCTTTTATAACAAAAGCTTCCATTTTCTTAAGTTCTGACAACGATTTATCCAACTCATCATACTTTTCATTTATCTTTAGTAATTTAAAATCAATTCTATTTTGCATAGCATTAGCCTCAGCATCTTTACTAATAAGATAAGATTCTTGATCCTCTGTTAATTTAATTTGGGATAATTCAATACTTTTTTCCATAAAGTCTTTATTTACCACTACATCCCTTTTAACCTTTGAAACATCTACCTGATTCTCCTTACCCTCTTGATTTTCTTCTTTAGAATTTAAGTCTTTTACATTATCAGTTTCTTCTAAAAATTTTTCTCTTGATTTGCCTAATAATTCATTAAGAAAATTAATATCACATGAGAATAAACACATTAGTGTTAACATATATATTGATACGATACTTTTCTTCATATTTCCTCTCCTAGATTACCTACATTACTCAAATATCAAATTTTAATATCTAAATAAAATAACTAATATCAAATATACACCGTTTATCTTAACATTAAATAAATTCTCAACAACATATCTAGGTACGCTCTTACTAATTAAAGTAAATTTTATAAAATCATCTATATCTAATTAAAAAGCTTTAGCAATAAAACAATTTCCTACATAGCTTTGTTTAGTACAAACTTTAATGACCAAAGCTACAGTAAACATATCAAAAAAAGAAATAAAAACATATTTAAGAAGTCATTCCCTAAATTAGCAAGTGAGGATAAGAAGTGATTTCCCTTCTCAAGTTCTCCTATTCCATTATTACAAAAAAGGAATAGAAAGATAAATAATGTTGCACAAATACTTTTTATCCTAATATTTTTAATATTTATTTTCATATATTACATGTCTCCTTTTCCCCTTTATTTTAACCAAAAAGGCTAGTTAAATACACAAAAAGGGAAACGACTCTCATACAAAAGAGTGTTTCCCTTTAATGACTTTATTATTTTGTTTGCTTATCTTTTCCTAAATTTTATTTATTTCCTTACTTAGCAGCGCCAGATTCATTTGTGTCTGCTGACATATCTTCTCGTTTAACTGTCGCTAATGCTTCATTTATTGATTTCAAACCACTATCAACAGTATTTCTTATTGCAATTATAAGAGTACTTAATGTCTTGTTTACTGCACTTGCCACCGCTCCATTTATTGTGGATGCAGCATTATCAGCACCACTGTCCTTAATAGTAAATTTACCACCCTTAGCCATAGCTTTTAGTGCTATTCCTGCTGCTATCACTGCATCTTTCTTTACCGTATTAAGGGATTTACTCTGTTCAACCTTAGCTGCAGCAATCTCAGCTGCATTCTTTGCCTTCTCAATTCCAACCTGATCACTAGCAGATTCATCAGATTCAGCAATAGCTTGCAGAATATCAGCACCACTCACAACTCCAATTGATGCACTAGCTGAAGCAGCTTGGGCATCCGTTCCATCAGTATCCTTCTTTGAACTAAATAATTTACCAATATCTGTTTTATCACTATCTTTAGTATAATTAGCCTCCGCTTTACCTTCTTTTAAGACTACTCCTTTAACAATAGATTTCATTCCTTTAACAAGCAAATTTATACTTGCAGGATCTGCTGCTAAAGCAGCCTGATCTTTAACAGCATTTCCTATCGCATCACCCGTTATAGCTCCTTTAGCAGCTTCTGTAGCACCCTCTTCAATTTTTGTCAATTTTTCAATAAATTTCTCAACCTCTTCTTTCACCTTTGGATAATCACCATTCTTTGCTAAAACGTCTTTTAACTTTTCTTTCGTTGTTTTCATTGTCTCTTCAATATTAGTAAAATACTTTCCTACCTCACTTTTTGGTGTCTCAGCCTTAATACCAAATGCATCAGTAAACATATCAGAAAAAGAAATAAAAATATCTAAGAATCCTTGTCTTAAATTAGATATAGATAGTATAGAATCCCTTTGTTTTTCAAGTTCTTCTATCCCATTATTACAAGAAAGGAATAAAGAGATAAATAATGTTGTACAAATACTTTTTACTCTAATATTTTTAATATTTATTTCCATATATTACGTGCACCATTTTTCCCTTAGTTAACAGGGCTCACTTCCTTAGCAGGTGCGATTATCCCTCCTAATATCTCTTTAGCAGTACCAATTAAAGTATTAACTGCTGAATGTAATTCAGCAAGTTCTTTTGTTCCATGCATTCCACTGCTACCATTAGTAGTTCCATCTATAGCCTGTTCTGCATGATTATCTTGGGTACCTCCACTAGCCCCTAAAGTACTATTTTGTTGAAATAACTTAGCTTTAAATGCTACCGCCTTAGTTTTAACTGCCTCTTTAATAGCAATTCTTTTAGTATTAAGTTTCTTTAATATTAACAGTTTTACTTTACTTGACAACCCCCATAGATGCGCTACTTATACTGTTAACTTGTTTTTTATGGCATTTCTGAATATATTCTAAAGAACATGCATCAGTATCAACCTCACTTTCAATTGAACGACAAACTACAAGAGCATATCATTTGCAACATATTATATATTAACTTACAAGTCATGGAAGTGTATTCTTTATATATTAACTTACAAGTCATGGAAGTGTATTCTGATTCTTTACTCCTGATATAGATTAATTCTCCTGTATATATTGGTATATCAAATGACTCACTATAGCCACTACTAGAGGACTATAAAACTTTATTTTAACAACATTGATTATTTATTACTATATCTTGTACTTCTTCTCTTTTTTTATTTGATTTTGGTTCCATATTTGCTTTATACAACCTAGTTTTGTATTTTGTACTGTTAATTTCCTTATTATTTGTTTTATATATAAATATAATCATATTAAAAACTAGATTTGTTAAATTTTACAAAATTTTTAACAATATCATGAAACATGAAAATAGTAACTTATTATAAACTTTAAGTCTGTCTAAATTGAACAAAATAATAAGATAGTACTAAAATGACAGCACTACTAACAATAATTAAAATACAACAAATCCTAAATAAAATCAATCCTTTTTCACAATAACTTTTTTACCCTACAAAGAATTTACTTATTAGAGACATAATAATAGATATAATTATTGGTATTCCTATTGCCGTAATAATAGTTAACATCCTATTCCCTACACCAAGCTTTTCCAACAGTATTGAATGACTATTTTTCATTTCTTCTCGCAATATTGCATTGTTACTTTCCATTTCTTTAAGTAAGTTCTTTTCTAAATTAGATATGTCCTTCTGTAAATTTTTTTCAACATTATCTATTTTGACATCTAAATTAGATATGTCTTTCTGTAAATTTTTTTCAACATTATCTATTTTGATATCCAAATTAGATATGTCTCGTCTAAATTCTATCTTAGTAAATTCAATATCCTTTTTTAAGTTATTCTCTACATTCATGATTTGTTGTTCTAATGAATTTATTTTTTCTTTCAAAATTTCAAAACTAAAATTGTCATTATGAAGCAAAATAAAATCCACTGCTTCTTCAGTAAATCCTTTATTTAAAAATTCCTTCTTTAAATCTTCTGTTCTATATACTTTATACGCTAAATTACCCATAAATACTCCTTACTATTCACCTTTTAAACCCCTAAATTTTTTCATAAACTCTTCTAGCAAATCCTTTTTGTCTTTGAAAAGTTCATCCATTAAGAAACTTGTAAAGTTGACATTTTTCTTATAAAAAGCATAACTCTCCTGACTCTTAAGTTGAAGCTTTAATGGTTTTACTAGATTTGTTTTTGATTTTTCCAAATTTTTACTTTCTTTCTTCATCAAAAATGATAAAGACTGCCTAAATCCATTTTCAATTAAATATTCTTCTTTTAAAATTCCATCTTGAATAGCACTAGCTATTCTTAAATAAGAATAGGCCTGAGATTTGGCTAACTTATAGTCTTTTATAAACTGAGAAAAGCTTTTATAACCATCTAACTTATAATACTCTTTTTCTTTTATTTCTCTTAAAATATGCATGGCCTCTATTTTATTATAAATATCATCTTTTATATTATCCTTTAACTTACTTTTTAAAAGTGCAAATCTCTTTTGATCATCACTTATGTTAATATTATTATTAATCAACAAAATAGAATTTTTATCATTGTTTAAATTTCTTGCATTAATTATTATTTCATCATTACTTTTTTTATCCATAAAATCCCCTTATTCTATTGGATTTTTATAGTTCTCCAGCGCTGGACAACTTATACTAGGAATCTCCATCGTATCGTCACTAAGATTTATGTGGTATAATAAATTACTTAATATTTGATTATATTCTATGATATAATCAGACTTTAAATCAAAATCACTGTTACTTGCTATTCTTTTATTTAGATTTTCTCTTTCAGATACAACACCTAAAAAGGTGTCCTTTTCTTGAATTATTTTCAATAATTTCTTATGGGTATTATTTTTTTTAAATCTTGTTATAATAAAGAAAATTGGTATTAACCTGTCCAACTTTTTAATGAAAAATTCTAAAAGTTCATAACTTTCAAGAGTCCATTTCTCAGCTGTCATTGGAACTATAATATAATCAGTAGAATTTAAAGAACATTTTAATGTAAAATCTAAACTTGGATTAGTATCAATCACTATATAATCGTACTTTATTTTTAACCTTCTTAATTCTACCTTTAGCTTTAAATCAATAGATTTATGCCTATTTGCACAATAAAAATCTTCATTTAAACTGTGTAAAGTTAAATAGCTAGGAAGTAAATCTAAACTGCCTTCAATATTAAAAATTGCACTAGCAAGCTCTAAATTTCCTTTTAAAACTTCGCATACGTTTTTTTCCATTAAGTTTATATTTTTTTCTTTTATCTCGTTAAAAAAATAACTAGTAACCGATGCTTGTGTATCCATATCAATTAACAGTACTGTATATTTTCGGGCCAGTAAAGTTGCAAATAGAATTGAGCTTGTACTTTTTCCAACACCTCCTTTAATCGAGGCAAAAGTGATTATCTTAGGGTTCTTTTTATCCATTTGTTTATAAGACCTCCATCTAGTAAATTCTTATTGTAGAATTTATATACTTCTTTTTCTAAATTGATTATCAGTTCAAGTAAAAATTGACTATATTGTGTTTCTAATTTTTCCTTCCTAATCAAACGAGACATTCCTTTAATATAACAAAATACACTACCTTTTTTAAATCTAAATTCTATGTAATACACCCTTGAAAAGGTATATGCTTTCATGACACCATTTTCTTCATATCTTGTTATGATATTTTGTAGAGGTTTCCTATATCCATAAAAAATATCCAGAAATTTGTCATCCCCCTTTATAGAAAATAAATTAAGTGTGCCTATCTTTTCTTGATTAAATAAACCTCTGAATGCAATAAAAAATTTATTCTTTTGTCTTCTATGAACTCCAAATGTATATAAATCATTCATTATCTTTGTATGGTATATTGTTTTGTTATCAATTTTTTCTATTTTTGTGAAAAGATTCTTACTTTTTACTTTATCCTTAATTTCTAGTTTTTTCTCTTTAAGTCGTGCCAACACACTCTTCATGACTAGTCCTTAAATTGTAATTTTTTCAAATTCTCCTACTTTTACATAATCTTTATTATCTTCCATTGACTTTAAAAGTTCATAGTAGTAATGATTACTAAGTACCTTGCTGTATTCTAATTTATTTTGTTTATCTAAGTAATCTTTCAGTATAGGTATTAAAATTTCAATGCTCATTTTATTTCTTAATTGTTCGATAAGTATACTAAATATGTTGTTCCTAATTTCTTTTTTGTCTTCTTGCGTGTTTGTTTTGATATATTTAACTGTTTTTTTAATTTTTTCTATTATATCTTTCAAGTCATTGTACTTATTATTTTCTATAATGAAATGTGGTTTGTTTTTATATTGTTCATATACTTTTTGTATTTGTATTTCCAGCTGTTTACCATCATAACCTTCATTTTCAAGGCTACTCTTTGTTTCATTAAGTATTGTATTTAATTCCTTTTTTTACTTTTAATGTGACTCATTGTTGGCTTAATAGTATTGGCCTTTTCCTGGCTACTCTTAATGGAATTTTCCATTCTCTTAACCATTTTACATACTTTAATTGTATCATTTTTGCTTAATTTTAAATTTAAGATAGAAAAGAATACATTTGGTTTAAATTTGCATTTTTTATGCATATTTTTCTATTTGTAGTCTTTCTATGGATTGTTTGTTTTTATCTTCTTCTTTTTTATTATAAGTATTATGTAAACACTCCTCTTTTTTTACACTGCTATTTTGATTACAAGTCTTTTCAAGATATGTATTAACACGGTTTTTGTGTTTTTCCTCTTTCTTTTCTCTAAAGTGTTTATTGATTATGCGGTAACATTCTTGTTTAGAGTATTTGAGTTCATAATGAATTTCAGTGCCCATGTTAACACCCAAATGTCTATAATAGTTTATTGTGACACCTAGCACTTTTTTTAATTTATAAAGATAGCTTTGTAAAGTTTTAAGTTTAACAGGCTCTTGGCCATTTTTTTTCATATTGTTATTAAAGTAGTAAAGTATATTGTTTTGAGTGTATTGTTTAAGCTTTGAATTTATGTAGTTTAGTGTAGATATTAAAACTATTCACTTGTATTGATGTTTGTTTGTAAACTTTTTTATGCTCCTCATTTGATACTCCTTATTATTTGTTTTATCATCATAACTAATGATAGCGTAATTATTAAAGGAAAGTAAACTATCCTTTAATAAAAAATATTTTTTTAGATTTTAACAAAATAATAAGGAGTATCAAATGCATACAAATATGACAAAAATTAATTAAGTTAAATTATAACATCTTAGTTTATATAGTTAAAAAATGTTTGAAAGTTGAACAGTTACATATCAAAATCAGGTTAAGGATAAGAAAAATAACATAAGTAAAATAAACAGAATAGGTCGTAAACTACGTTTAATCTCAATTCACTCTACTTCGCCTTGTGTGTCTACCCACAAACTATCTATCAATCGTTAAACCTACTAAAATGTCTTTTTCACCATACATTTTCAAGCTTTTCTTTGCACACTAAAATCAACTTTGCTATAAAACTTAAAACATTTGCTTTTACCAATTCTTAATAGTGATTCTGTTCATTTAAGAGGTGATGTTATTGAGTATAATAAAACTAGTAATTTCTTAGGAAATAAGTATTTCTTTAAATATTATGTTTAAGTTGAAATGTAACTTGTATGTGAAGGTTTAGGTAATTTTATTTGAATTGAAATTTACTTTTTTGAAATGAATATGTATGTCTTATTTTTTTCTTTAAGTCTTTTTGTACATAGTTTTACTAGTCTTATTGTTAAGGTATCCTCTTATAGGAATAGTTTTTGTTTGCTTAGTCTTTTTATCTTTAAGGTTGATTTTAGGAGAGTTGGTTCTTCATTTAATTGCGTATTTTGCTTTATTAATTAAATGTTTTTTTTGTGTGTATTTTAAAAGTTAACTAAACACATTAAAAGGATAAATTTAGTTATAAAAATGTTAGCAAATGTTTGTTATTAAAATCAAATATAGGTGTTTTATCATTGTATATAAATATTGCTTTTAAGGTAATTTTTGTAGTTAGGATAGGTATTTTTTTGTATATATTGGTTAATATCTTTTATATACTTTATCTTTTTATTTACAAATACTAAACTCTTTACTCTACGTATACTCTATAATCTTTTTTGATAAATTCACATTTTGTAATGATGCATTTTTACTTTCAAATTTTAACTTCTTACAATCAGTTAACCTCAAGTTAACTTTTTTATTCCTTTTACTATTTTTATAATCAGTTTAATTTATCTTTCTTTTACTATTGAGTGTTATGTTCTGTTTATTTTCTTTATCTTTTCTTATAACTATTACTTTTTTTAAATTCACCTCTCTTAAATGATCTTTATTGACTTGCAAGCCTTAATTATGAGAGGTGTATTTTATCTTTTGTTTACTTTTGACAATCGCTTAATATTTCAGTTGCAAAGTTATTCAATGCAGTTATTCCTGGTGTATTGTCTCGGTCTACTTTTACTAAATAGTCTTTTATGCTAGTTGCAAGATTATTTTTACCAGCTTCATTTTTATTACATTTGTTAAGTTCAGTATTTATATGGTTTAATATAGATTTTAGCTTTTCAAGGTCTATGGACTTTGTCATTCCATTATCGTTGAATTCAAACAATAGCTTTAGTGCGCTCCATGCAATATAACGATTGTTCTGTGGCAAAGCATTTATTAAGAAATTAAAAGCCTGTGTTAGGTTATTATCATTTTTTATTTGCATTCTTAGCATTATTTCGTATTGCTCCCCTTCTAATAAGCTATGTACATGTTGATTTAAGTTAAGTAATTCTATTTTGAGAGCTTTAAATCTTTTTGCGTTGGTGTTGTTTGCACTAATTGTGTCTTTTAGGACATTTCTAAAAAACATTAGTATATCTGGAGGTCGAATATTTGTATATGTATCATTACATTGATCTATACTTGGGCAAGTTAAGGCATTATTTATAAGTTGAGTTATGGTTAAATTTTTTAATTGTGGGGGTTTTTTGTCTTTTAAGGCCTCATAGACTATAGTAAAAGCATTAGCTAATTCTTTTTGTTTTTGTACTTCTGTTGATCTTATCCAATTTAAAAAGTTTTGACTTTTTTGTGATGCATCATCTGACACTCGCTTTAATTCTATAATTTTATTAAATGCATTTATAAGAACGTCAAATTTCTGATTTTCATCATCAGTTAAAGTGTTAAGTCTTGTTTCGTCTTTTCCATGAGCTTTAGGCTGTAGATTGTTTTCTCCTTGTTTAGGTAATTTATGTAGTATTGGTATAGTCTTATCAGACGTACCATTAATTTTATCCGAATTGCAACAATACAATAATAATGTACTGCAAAATATTAATGTTTTAATAAAAATTTTCATATTATTCTCCTTTTTTAATTTTTATATATAATCTGAATTAGTCATTATAGATTATTATTTTATAACTAGTCTATATAATTAATGATTACTCATTGTTTTTGCAAAGTTTATTTTTTTGTTATAGAGTTTATGTTAATTATAATTTTTGTTAACTTATTGGTTAACTGGTGTTAAAGAATATGAGTAGATTCAAGAAATCATTTGATGATTATATTGTGTATTTTAAAGAAGGAAAGCTTAATGATGTTAGTATTGCAAAAGAAATGGGTGTTTCAAAAGCAAATGTAAGTAAGATGAGACATAAATGGAAAGGAGTTAAAGCTAATTCTGAATATGTTAGGGATAATGATAAACTTACTATTCATGAAGTTACTCTAACTAATATCTTACTTCATGCGACAAGTAGTAATGCGCAAATCCGTTATTTAAAGAATCAGTTTGGCATGCTTAGTAATAATAGATTCAAAATCACGTTTTAAATTTCAAGTTTAAAGATTAAGAAATGGATATATATAAATTACCAATGTTTAAAGGAATGCAAGATTTTATTGCAAATGATCTATTTAAAAGATATTACCATAATGAACTTACTTACAAAGATATTGAGTATTTAGAAAATAATTTTAATTTTAAATTTGAAAAACTAGAAGAAAAAATAAGCGGAGTAGAAAAAAGATTAGAAGATAAGGTTAATGGTATAGAAAATAATTTAAATTTAAAAATAGAGATGACAGAACGTAGTTTAAAATCGGAGATTGTGTCTGTAAGAAATGAGTTAAAATCAGATATAAAGGACTTAGATAATAAGATAGAGAGTATAAGTAATGAAATTTCTTTTGTAAGGAAAGATATAGAGATTAATAAAATGGATTTAGATAGCAAAATCAGTATTATTGAGAATAATTTAAATATAAAGATAGACAAATCAATTTCAGAACTTAAGGGTGTATTAAAGCTGCATGGTTGGATGTTTGGGACGATTATTACTATAAGTTTAGGTATATTTTTAGCTTTAATATCATTGTTGGTTAAGTAGGTCGGGTATTAATATGTACTACTTAAAACTATTCCAGGAAGAATAATTTTAAGTGATTAGAATAACAGTTAATAGTACAGAAGTGTTTAGTACAGTGAGGAGATAAGAAAGTATTTTCAGCATCGATTTTTAAATATTTTAAATAAAAAATGATATTTTATTTACTTTAAATTTGCATATTTATACATAATAATTTGTTAAGATTGAAATATATAAATTTACTACATTTTTAAATGTAAATTAGTACGAATTTTGTATTCGATTATATATAACTTTAATTAGTGTATTTTAGTATAAATTTTAGTTTAGAAAATATCAATATGTCTACTGTCATAGATCTTGGAAGTAAAAAAATAAAGATTTTTATGTGTATTTTTTTGCAATGTATGTTGTAGGAATATTATTTAATTTGCCTATTCTTTACAAAGAATAGGCAAATTAAATAATAATTTGAGCACTTTCATAATATTCACTAATTGATTTCGAAAATCATTATTAACATATATTAAATTCAAAACAAATAAAATAGTCACTACTCTTTAAAAGATATAAAAATCGCTGCAAAAAATATTTTTCCTCCCCTCTCCACTGTACTAAACACCTCTGTGCTATTCGCTATTATTCTAACAACTTGTCAGTCCCTCTAGAATAACACCCATTAGTATATATTCGTACCCTACTTAAATATCAATGTTAATAATATTCCTAAACATATAGTAATAATCGTTCCAAACAACCAATTGTGTAACCTCAATGTACTCTTAAACTCCATCTTATTGATTTCTATATCCTTCCTTACAAGTGAAATCTCATTACTTACTAAAGCAATATCTGATTTTAACTCACTCCTTACACTCTCTATCTTATTATCAAGATCTTTAACATCGGACTTTAACTCATTCCTTACATTTTCTATTTTTACATTTAGATTATTCTCTACATTTCCTATCTTATCATCTAAATCCTTAATATCTGACTTTAATTCACCCCTTATATTCTCTACCTTTACATTAAAACTATTCTCTACAGTATCTATTTTATTATTAAGATCATTAAATTTAATGTCTATTTTATTATCTAAATCCTTAACATCGGATTTTAAGTTTGACTCTACTTTCTCGAGTTTAAGATTAAATGTATTTTCTAAATACTCAATATCCTTATACGTTAACTCATTCCTATAGTACCTATAAGATAAATCAATAGCAATATCTCTATCAATTCCTGCTTTAGTTAGCTCTGCTACTACCATTTGTTGCGTAACTATTGGTTGGGCTAGTCCCATAAGAATCTCCTTGCTTGACTATTATACTTTATTTAAAGAATTTATTTCACCAATTCTTTAAATAAAGTATAATACAAACAAAACTTATACATTACAAAGTTAATTATTTTCTTATCTGTCCTTTTAGATTGCACTTCACGGCTCATGTAAGTATTCCAAAATCTAGGCATTCTTATATAATCTTCTTGCTAAATATTTCAAATTAAATCTCATTTACTCTCCTTTTCTTTTAAATTCTCATTTTGGCCTATATCTTCAATCATTATTCCCAAATTCAGCATACTCATCCCCTTAGTAGTTTTAAAGCCGCCAAACTCATCTCTAATTGCAAATTTAACCATAGAATCATCATTTGAACTAGCATCTATCATGTTATCCATCCCATTATTTGCTATACCCAACTCAACACACCCTTTCTTACTCCTTTCCAAAGTAGCAAGCATGCTTGCTCTAGCTTTCTTTTTTAAATTCAATTCTTCTTCTCTTGCCTTCCTAAGTCGCTCTTCTCTTTCTTTTGCTTCTCTTTCAAATAACCCAGTTAAATATTTTTGCAGACTAGCAGATTCGCGTTTTCTTTGCTCTTCACTCTCTTTTTCTTTTTCTTTTTCTTTCTCTCTTAATTCTTCTACATTTAACTGCTCATTAGCCCTTTTCTCCTTAACAACAGATGCTTTTTTAATTCCTATTCGTAAATTTTCTCCATAAGTCGATTTGACGGCACAATTACTCTTGTACTTATTGGGATACCAATCCCTAAACCTACCTTCCCAAATAAGATCATAATCGCTAATAACTCCATCACTACGCTTCATCATCATCCAAATCTTATACTTGTACCTATTACCAAACTGCTTTAAGAAATGTTCTAAAATATCTTCGATGTAATATTCACCTTGGTACTCATTTATTGCAGTCTCTAGATTGATTAGGGCATTGATATATGTTGCATCGTTGTTACTGTATTCTTTTATTTGGTTTAGATAATTTTTACTGATTTTATGTTCAGAGGTTAACCTTGTCTCTACATCATTCCTTTTAAATCTACACTCTTCTTTTTTTGGTTTACTCGAATCATTATTCTTAAGAAGCAATTCTTTAGAATTCTTATTATTGCTTATATTAGCTTTACTATTAAAAGCATGAGGGGCGACACGATGCGACATTACACTTTTATTTGGGTCATCTATTTCAGATAGGATTCCAAATTTTTTTAGATTTGTGTAATTAAAATTGCTTTCTTCTAATGAGTCATCAAAATTACCAACAATTTTTTTATCACTTAAATTCTCTTTTAGTAAATGTAAAAGGTATTTAAAGATTATGTCTTTATGTAAATGTGCTAACTGCATATTTTGTTTATAAAAAGACATGCTGCCCTTATTTTCACCAAATCTTATGATTTTAGATTCTAAAAGACCCATTTCATTTAATAACTTTATATCTCTTTCAATTGTTCGTTTACATACTGTCTTTTGTCCATCATTTTTCAGCAGCTTGATTACTATATTGTATATATCACGTGCTGAGTATTCTTCTACTCCACACGACTTCCTGTATTTTGCATTCTTTATATCTATTATCCAGTATATTTTATACAAGCGCAGCTTGCGTCTTAACATTCTGTTTATTTGATATCTAACTTGTGATACACGGATAAATTTAGTAGCAGCAGAAGATGTTTTATCTTTATTTAATTCTACAAGTGATTTTAGTATTGACTTTATTTGGTCTTTGGTATCATTTGAATTGAATTTTTTTGTTTCTTTTGTTACACTATTCATAGGATTAATATTTTTGTATTCCAAAGTTTAGATTTTCATGTGTTCATGAAGCTTTGGAAATTTATATATTTATTATATATAAATAATTCACTCTTGACTAGACTTAAAGTCGAGGTGATTTTTTTTATGCACCATTCTCTTATCCTCCCAAACACCTTGGAAACGACTTTAGTAAAACAATATATATAATAAAAAACCTTAATATTAATTGTAATAAGTAGAATCATGATTTTAAGTTTAGATCAATTCAGAATTAATGTCAACCAGATTTTTAATTAATTTGTTGATATTGACTTTAATGTTGATTTTTTTTGACATATTTTTTGATTTATCTAAAAAATCAAAAAATATTTCTCCTACATTTTAGTTACAGTGATTTTAAATTTGAATAGAATATTCTTTGCAGTCTTAGTTTTTGATTTAAAATGTTATGTGAACCTGCTTATTAAAATTAATAAAATTTAAAATTAAAGTCAAATGTTTTTTGTATTGCATGTGTTTGAATGACTTTTGTGTATGTGCATAAATTTTGTTTGTGTCATTTTTTTTGCATCATTTCTTTTGGTTCCGTTATTTCCTTGTTTTTTTCTTTGAGTTCTTCTTGTTCTTGTTTTCTCATTTTTTGTATTTCTTCTTTTAGTTGTATTATTTCTTCTTTTAGTTGTATTATTGCTTCTAGAATTTCATTCGTATTGATATTGTTTATTTCTTTTGTAGAAGAAGGTTGTTTATGTTTTTGCTCATATACCTTTATAAAATTTTTTATGCTTTCTAATTTTTTTGCAATGATTTTTTCAGTCTTGAATCTTATTTCTCTTTTTCTTATGCTTACAATTAAGTCGCCAATTATGTCTTCTGGGATATATCTTGATTTATTATATATAACGTAAGCAGTTAACATTGTTATTTTCCTGCAAAGAACAGGGGAAGTTGTCTGATGGTTGAAGTCTGCATTTAATATTTCTACTACCTCTCCAACTGTATATAATTTTATATGTTCTATTCTTTTCATAGTAATGTTTTTCCTTTTTATATTTTTTTATTTTTATACTTTATTATACGTAAAAATTTAAATATAGTTCATATAATAATAATTATTGGCTAATTGTTAACTATTTTTTATAGCAAAATGTAAGTTATTTAGTCTGTAATGGCCTTATTTGGCTTTTAAGAGCTGAATTTTTCATTATATATATTAATAATTGACTTAAGTCAATTATTAATATATATAATAGTATTATAATTAGAGATCTTATAGTTATAATACTGATTTTCAGTAATGTTTTTCCAAAAAGAGGGGCAAGTTACTTTGCTTTTATTGGCTTTGTTAAAGGTGAGGAAAAGTAAAGTATTCTTGTTTATCATTCAAGTCTTAAAGGCCTATTAAATAAAGGAGAATATTTAATTGTCTAATGGAATTAAAAAGCATATTAATATTATTGGAAGTATTGCAACTGCATTATTTGTGTGTGTTTCTTGGATTGGAACTTACGCATTTAAGGGTTTTTTAGTTGAATTTAAAAAAGAGATGATGGGTGAATTACGTGTTGAAGCTGAAGAACGACTTAAGAGTGAATTTGAATCATTAAAGAGTTTCTTAAAAGAAAGCCTTAAAAAAGATATTGAAAAGTTAGATTCACACATTAAAGAAATGATAGGGGAATTAGAAGCACTTTTATTTAAAGAGCAATTTAAAATCAAACGTGCATTTAAGCAAGAATTAAAAAAATGTTTTGATGCATTAAGAAGCGTTGAGGACGTAAATTATGATAAGTAAATTTTTTATATCTTAAAGACATTACATTTATTTGCAATCAAGGAGTGGCTTTAAAAACAAGTGGGGTTTTAAAGATACTTCTTGAGAATGTTGCTTTTAAGTCAACTAATTGTGGATTTGCTATTCATGATGTTCGTGATATGACTCTTATTGGTGTTGAAGTTCATTCCAATAAAAAGGCATCAGTTGCAAATGGAGTTAATGCAATAATGCGTGGTGGGATTGTTAAGGGAAATCGCGAAGGCTTACACTTTAGCAAATTTTCAAGCTTTAAAGCTACTGGAGTTGAGTTTATAAAAAATTTGGGTGTTGCATTACAACTTGATGAGGTTGTAAGTGCAAGGCTTGAGGGTAATGGTTTTGCAGAAAATAAGGTGGGTCTTAAGATTGATTCTTTAAGTTTATTTATGCGTGATTTTTTCTTAAAAAACGAGATTGGTATTTCGTTTACAAAAAAATTAGATGTTGATACTCAAGTTATTGATGCAAATGTTTATGAGGGTAATTTGAGGGATAAAGAGGAGGTAGCATAATTTGGCTATAAGTGATGAGGATTTTGAAGAGATAAAAAGACGCTTACAAGCTGATAATGTAAAAATACAATTTAGCGTTGGGGATATAGAGCAAGCAAAGACTTATGTTGGTAAGCTTGGAGAGCCTATTGTAGTAGAAGATAAGGAGCTTTTTGCTATTTGTGATGGTAAGAGTAGCCAAAATCGAAAGTATTATCCAATAAATAAAGGACTATTACCAGTCTTAGATGATGATACTCTAGATTCTTATGTAAGAAATTTAATTGAAAACTGTATGGAGAATACTTATCCAGGGTTTTTAACAGCAGAGTTTGCAGAAGAAAGCATCAAGCTTAATAGGTCTAAATTAATTGAAGCATTTGAAGGGACGGGAAAGTTTTGCTTACCAGATGGCAGAAAACTTCCAGAAGGATGTTTTGTAAGGACAAAATTTGGAATTTCTTATGCACCAAATCTTGCAGGTAGGTTCTTAAGGCATTATGACCCAGCTGGTGTATATGACTATGTTCGTACTATTGGGAATATTCAATATGATTCATTTGCAAGACATTCTCACGTCTTAAATAAAAGTTCTATGAATTTTGAGGGACGTCTGATTTCAAGTTTTCAGGAGCTTTACAAGTCTGGTGATTGGGCTAATGGTAATTATGCATTTGTACATAATATGGTTCTTGGTCCTTATGTTTCAAAGTACAACTTCCCAGATTCTACAGAATATTATGGTGATCGTGAAACTAGACCTGTAAATGTAGCTTGTCTTTCGTTTTACAGATATGATTGGTAGTTTGTTATGAGTATTAGTAACAAGGATTATAAGGATTTAAAATCACGAATTGCAAATAGTAATGTTCGCATACAATTTGGAGTTGGTGATTATCTTGATGCTAAAGGTTATGAAGGAGTAATTGGCGAGCCTATTTTACTAAAAGATAAAAATGTGTTTGCAGTTTGTGATGGTAAGAGTATTGCAAATAGAAAGTACTATCCCATTAATAATAGTATGCAAGCAATTTTAGATGATAATTTGGATGCTGTTTTAGAACATATGATTAATTTTTTTATAGAAAAGGTTCCAGTTGGCATGCTAACTGCTAAATTCCCAGTTGAAGGGAGAAAACTTAATGGATCTAAGCTTATTGAAGCATTTACTAATACCAATAAATTTTGTATTCCAGATGGTAGGCTGTTACCACAAAATTGCTATGCAACTAAAGTCTTAGGTATGACTTATGCGCCATATCTTTTAGGTGGGTTCTTAAGGCATTATGATGCAAAAGGTTTAAATGACTCTGTTCGTACTATTGGTCATATTCAGTCTTCTTCATTAAAGAAGCATAAACACCTTATTAAGTATAAGGGCATAGATTATGATGAGCGTTATAGATTATTTAAGAGGGCTTATGGGTCAAAACGTGAGGATAGTTGGTATTGGAAAGATGGGTCTTATGCTTTGGTATATGGCATAGTGCTTGGTTCTTATGTTGCTAAGTACCATTTTCCAAAGGCAACTGAAAACGCTGGTAGTGAGACTAGACCTAAGAATTTAGCTTATCTTTCGTTTTACAGATATGATCTTTAATGCAAATTAAAAGGAGTTTTGGTTTGAGTAGTGATGAATTTGATTATAAGAGAATATTAAAAGAATCAGTTGAGGCACATTTTTTAGCTTTGAATAATTCTTCTAGTGCTCGCGAGGCATTACTTAAGGCATTTGCTGCTCGTATGTTTGAATTTTCAAATAGTAATGTTTTAGCAACAAGTCTTCATGCATATAGAATGTTTTTTGCAGTGCTTGGAATATCTGAAGTTGAGGATTTGGTTTTAGACATCATTAATAAAGAAAAATTACCTTTAAGTAGTAAGGATAGTAAAGTTTTTGGTAGTTGCGCTTATAGTGATGATGAGATTAAGAGTTTTATAAATAAGAGTGTGAGTGAATAATTTGAGATTTAAAAGACTGCCAGTTTACTTTGAAGCATACCAAAATAAACCTAATGCTGAGATTTTTATTTATTACTCAAGTCGTGGTACTGGGAAGACTTATGATATTGCAACAGTAAATCTTGAGAGAAAGTTTACACCCGAAGGCGGTGATACTTTAGCAGTTAGAAAGAAGAAAAATAAAACAATTCAGTCAATTCATAAAGAAATTTTAGAGTTACTCCATAGGTATAACTTAAGGCGTGAATTTAATGTGAGTAAGGCTAAGATAGAGACAAAAAATTTAATATATGGGCGTAAACGAGCATTTGTATTTGAAGGTGGTCATGATACAACGGATCTTAAATCCTATGCACATTTTAAAGATTTATGGCTTGAGGAGGCTAATCAATTTACTGAATCTGATATTGAAATGCTTGTTCCTACAATGAGAGAGCGTGGTGGTAGGATTTACATGTCAAGTAATCCAGTACCTAGTTCGCATTGGCTTTACAAACGTTATATTTCAAATGAAGATAATCCTGCGGTGTGTGTTATTAAGAGTACTTATAAAGATAATCCTTTCTTAAATGGAGGAGATATTGATTTGTGGCTAGAGAGACAAAGACTTGCGTATCATGGTAATGATATTGGATTTCGAATTGAGGTTTTAGGAGAAGAATTTGAGTTTGGTACAGCACGGTTTATAAAAGATTTTAATGTTTGTGATGAGAGTTTTATTTCAGGGTTGCAGGGCAGTTTTTATACTGGAGTTCACATTAAGGGAAATAGGGTTTGCTTTCTAGAAGTTCTTGTTGGAAGAATTGCTTACCTTCCAGTAACAGTTGTAACTAATGCTAGTAGTAAAGTGTTACTCTCAAGAGAAGATTATGCTAGTGAGTGTGCACGTTTTAGAGGGACTTTTGTTTTGCCTTGTGCTAGAGAAGAGTTAAGATTTGTTTTTTCTAAGTTCGGTAGGGGGTCTTTAATTGCAAGAAATCGTAATCTTTATGTGCTCTCAGATTATCTTATACCTAATAATCTTAATGTAGTTAAAAGAGAAGAGACTGAGGATGTGGTTTTAGAGTTTAGCCAGACTGAGTATTATTATGATGAATCTTTAGGTAGGGATAGTGGTGCTGCTACAAATCTTGTTATGCAAAGGGATTTAGAGTACATTCCAGCATTTCTTAATGCAGTATCAATTTTAATGTAAGGAGGGCAGTATTTGTTTAAGTTTAAATTTTTAAGAAAAAGTGAGAATGCTAGTCTAAAGTCACCTTTAATGCCAGCAAGCAATTCATTAACTGGCGACCCTTTAAGACTTGCTCATCAAATAGCAGAGATATACGCAGGATTTGCAGCATCAAGAGATATTGAGCATAAAACGGGTGATGGTCTTTCTAAGCTATTTGATAATAATTTTAGAGGGGTTATTAAGAATATGGTCTACAAAGCAATTCTTACTGGAGTGAGCGCATTTTACATAGTAGTCCCCGATTCAGAAGATCCACGTACACCTCTTAAGTGTGGATTTCCTTGTCTTTGTTTTAATTTTGGGCAAGTGTGTAATGGTGATGATTATTCTTTTGAAAATATTCATCCAACTCGTATTATAAAAATGCAATCCTCATTTTTAAATTTTGGGGCATTAGAGAAGAGTAGTAGGATTATGAATACTTTACTTGATGAGACTGTAGGGTTTTTAAAGGTTAATAATTTTACTTTCTTAAAGTCAGCAACCCTTCCATCAGTAAAAGATATGACTGCTTATGATTTAGCAGAGCTTAAGAAAAATATAGAAGGGGTACTAGACAGTAATCATAAGATGATGATACTTGGAAGAGAGGATGATATTGCAAATATTACACGCTCTGTAAGTCCTATAAGAGATGCTTTTGATATTATTGTATCTGATATAACACTTCATTCTGGGATTCCTAAAGAAGTGCTCTATCCCATATCTCCTTCTGGGGAGGGCAGTGTTGGGAATTATGACATATTTTACCTTAATATTGAGCAAATCTGTAGGCTTATGGTAGCCCCATTTATAAACTCAGTACTAGAAAAATTTGGGCTTGAGTCTAATTGGCAGTTTAAGGCGGTTAAACCTATTAGTCAAAAGGAGCAAGCAGAAATTGATGAGAAGCACGCACGTACTCTAGCCTTATATACAGAGCTTTTAAGCAAGGCTAAAGAAATGGGAGATTTAGATTTAAGTTTAAAAATTCAATCTGAACTTGAGGAGTTTTTGCAAGTTTAAAAGGAGTGTTAAGGTGATTAGGTAAAAACATAATTAATAATTTTTTTAATTTTTTAAAGGAGGTAAATATGAAAGGAGAACAATTACTGGATGAAGCATCAGTATCAAGTAGCTCATCTTCTGATGCTAGTAATGTTAGTAGTAAGGATGCTAAAGACATTGTAACAATTTCTGCTGATGAGTATGAGAAATTGATTGCAGATTCTAAGAGACTGCCAGATATGATCTCAAGGGAAGATTTTGAGAGAAGATTGGCAGAAGCTGAGAGCAATTTTATTAAAGCTAGGAAACAAGCTGAAAAGCAAGCCGAAGTTGATGCATTTAAAGATTCTAAGCTTTTAGCACATCTAGAGAAAGCTTGCGAGCAGTATGAAATTACTCCCCCATTTTCTAATGCTGGTAGCATTAAGGATGCAAAATTGGCATTCTTAGATGCTATGAAAAAGAAATATAGCATCAAATTTAAGGTTGATGAATCGGGTGATCTTGATTCACAGATTGATAATATAAGTTTGCTTGTACAAGAACTTACAGCTTACAAGCAAATGGTTAATGCTCGTAATAGGTATGTTGGTCAGATTATAAATAATACTAAAGCACAAAGACATAAGGATCGACTTGTTACTAGGGAGGTTGTAAATGCCTAATTTTGATTTTACTAAGACAGAGAAGAATTTTTTACCAGGATTTGAGCACAAATCAGGCCTTCATCAAACTGAGACTGGAATAGTTGATATTGGATCAGAGGCTATAGGTCCTGGAGATTTGGTAATAGCAAGTAAATCGTCCCCTATGGGTGATGTTTTAGTTAAAAAAGCAACATCTAGTATTCAAGAATCAGACTTTATTCGTGGATTTGCTCTTAGAAAGACAAACATAGCATCGCATGAGAGTTGTAATTACTTGCCAGGCGAATTGGTTCCTATTAGGAGATTTGGAGAAGTGGTAATCACTCTTGATGCGCTGTATTTAGATCCTAAGATTGGTCAGTACGTATTTTTTAAAGAAGGCAAGTTTGTAAGTGATGGTAAGGGAGGGGTTCAAGTTGGTAGGATCAAGGATTTAGGTGCTACTAGTAGTGATAGAGTTGGAAGGTTAGTGCTATTAGACATTCAGATTGGTCCTGAATATGATTCTAGTGGTAGTAGGAAGTTTACAGCATAGATATAGGTTAATTATAGGTTAGGAGGATTAAAGATTGAGTAGAAGTATTTTTGTAGAGTCAAGCGGTACTTACAGTGGAGATATTGTGCAGCTTGCAAGGGATGGACTTGAGGAGTTAATGCCTTACAAGATCATAAATAGAAGTGAGCTTAGACAAGGATATTATGTTGCTCGTAAGGCAGTATTAGAACATAATGTTACAGCAAGTTTTGGAGATTATAGTAATGAGATTGGAAGAAGTAGTATGTTCTTTCAAGAAATGGCATATAAAATGCATGTATTTGATACAGTACAGCGAATATCACTTAAGGATTTGATGTATGGTTCTATGAGTGAGGATGAGGTTAAGGCTAATTTGGAACTTGGGCTTATGAAGGATGCGTATCATTCAATTATTTTTGGAAAGCCAGCAATTAAGATGGAAGGGATTGCAACACTTAAGGGAAGGAGTAAGATAGCTAGTACTACGACTGCTGCATCACTAATTACTGGGAGCGCATTGCATCAAAAGGTTGTAGAGGCTAAACGTGAATCTGAGAAGTATAAGGAAAAACTTGATGGGTTTTATCATCTACTCTTACCACATAAATTTTCACATTTATTAGTAGATCTTTATAGTGAACCACAGTACATAACAGTAAAAGATGCGCTTTTAAAAGACCATAATATAGTAACTTCAATATTTAAAGGTCTTGAACATCCAATTCTTTATGAGCCAAATCCTGAAGTAATGTTTGTTCCAATGATTCCTGAAATATTCTTTAGACGTTTTGCAGGGCCTGATGGTGATTATATTCATGCTTCAATGGAATCAGCAGGAGTTATTCATTTCCATCCACAAGAAGTTGTTGAGATTACTATTACAACTTAATATTAATTTTGGCTTAAGAAGGCAATTAACTTAAGATGAGTCGTAAAATTAGAGATGATGACATTTTAAAGATGTGGATAAGTATAACTTCTCTAGAATCTTTGCGTATGACATGCATTAGAGAAGATGGTAAGCTAGATATCCCACAAGGCCTTAAATTGCAGCTTTGTGAGTGTTTGCGTTATTCAAAGTCAATTTTAAAACTTTATTATATTAAAGGTGACGCTTACAATAATTGGTTATTTATATTGCTTGATGTTGTATATCCAGAAGTTTTTAATTCTAGATGTGCTAAGGCTGGGCAACAGAAGGATTGTAAGTTTAGACAAGTACTTGATCAGCTTGATTTGCTTTTTCCTAGGGTTGATGGTGGTGCTTTTTTGAGTATTGGTTAGGGGGCCTTTTAAATTTGAGTGATATTAGATTTGATATAAAAAAATCGATCTTTGAAAGGGTTAAAAGTTTTATTGGATTTAAGATAAGGAAGAATTTTGATGTTCTAAAGACTCAGATTCCAGGAAGGCTTAAAGACATATCTAATATTGAAGCACAAGAGTCGCTTAAGGGTTTTGATATTAGGATTAAAGTTGGATCACAGCTTTCAGATATGTTAGATTCAGGTGCGGTTTATGGCCTTAATTTTCCAAAGCCTAGTTTATCAAAGATTAGAAATTGGGCTTCTTATAAAGGGCTTGAGGCGGCAGCTGTTCCTATATGGCTTAAAATTAAATCTAAGGGTGCATCTAAGAAATATACAAATTGGAAAGTAAATCTTGTAAGAAATGCTAAGGATTTGCTTAAATGAAGTTTATAGAACAATTTCTTAGTACATTCAAGAAGGATTTGAAGAATTATTTATTTTATAGCAAATTGACAACAACCCAAATTTACTATAAATCTGAGATTTATACTTGTACGACGTTAAAACTGCCGGTTGTAGTTTTTGCATTAAAGAGCATAGGGGAAGTTGTCTTTAAATGTAAAAACTATTCTTTTGCATTAAGTCTTGATTTTTTAGTTTATACACATTGTAGTGATCACCCGACGCTTGGTCTTGAGATTGCAACTTTAATAGTTAATTTTTTAGTTTCAAATTATTCTCTTGAGTCATTTAGTATTGATGACTCACAAGTGTCAGGTGAAGATTTAGAGGATGTAAATATGGTAACTGTAATTAGATCTAAGCTTGGGATTAGGCTTAATAGCAGTGATTTGGGGTGTTAAATGATGCTTTTGGAAGCATATGTAGAGATAATTTGTTTTTAAATTTTTTTAAGTTTAATTAAGGAGAAGATTAATGGCAGAACAAAAGTTAAAAATGCCATCTGGTGCGGTTTTAGTATCAGTAAATATACCTAAATTCAAGTGGAATTTTAAGGGGGCGCAGATCAAGGATAGTGCTCCTATTGAAGGGGGATTGCCTAAAGACTTGGTTGTAAAAGATTTGCCACTCTCATTTACTAAACCTAGTAAATGGAAATCAATTAAAGAATGTGTGTTTAGAGTTAAGAGCTTGAGTTTAAATTCAAAACTAGCAAATTTTGATTTTAAAGAGGGTAGTGTTTTTTACTATCACGATTCAATGTACGAAGATTTTAAAAAAGCTTTTGGTGATAATGATGAGATTGAAGTATTGCTTTTTAGAACATATTGTATTGGTTATTCGTATGCAATCAATTCAACTAAGGCTACTGAGACACTAAAGACAGTTTGTGGTTCAATTTCAGCTATTGGAAAGGTTCCAGAACAAACAGTTGAGTTTTCAGGATATTCTGTTAGAGAAACTGTTGCTAATAAGGAAGAATTACTTGAGACTTATATAGAACGTTCACATTTTATAACAAGAGATATAGTAAATAAGCCTGATAGTGGGAATTATGAGATTGGTAAGCAACTACTTCCACGCAATTATGAATTTTTTGTTCTTTTTGTAAATCAGATTCAAAGTGAGGATCAGCGTACTAAGTTTATTGCTGCTGAAGGACAAATAGCAACATTTAGTCCAAGTCAGGATTTATCAAATCAAAAAATTGATCTTAAATGTGAAGTTACCCTTTCAAAACCGTTAGTTTCAATGTCTTATGACTATATTAAAGATGCGGTGTTTTTTGAAATTTAATTAAGGAGAATGTAGTTTTATGGTTATTAATGTTAATTTGTCAGGACGTATTGAGTTGCCTTATATTCCAGATTATATAAGAAGAAATGGAAATGTGGTTGAAAGTAAAGACGCATTTGTAATACTTGAAGGTGTAAATTATGGGTTTATTGAGGGGATTAAAGTCCTTCAAATCGAATTATTGCAAAAATTGACACTAAATTCTAGTAAAGAGATTGATACTAAGGTGGCTTTAGAAGTTACAACTAAGCAACTTGAGTTTGTAAAAAAAATTTGGAGAGATAATGTTGTGGGGTTTAAAGGACTCTTTGATCAAAATGGTAATCTTGTAACTAAAGAAATGGTTGAAAGAGATGCAGTGCTTTTACAAGATATGCTTTCAAACTTAGCAGTTGAGATTAACAATGTGTCTGAGACATTAAAGGCAGAGGGTGCATTAAAAAAGTCGAGCTCGCATTGCACTACATCGTCAAAAAAGACCACTACAACCAAGTCTTAAAGTATTCAGATAAGATAAATTCAGAGTTTGTAAAGAGTATGAAGCGTGAGATGAGTTGGATTAATTATAATGAAGATTCTTTAGCATATTTAATTGGCCAAGCCCTTCTCTCAAGAAATGTTAAAAGCCTTCCATGTCAAGGAGGCCTTTATGATCAAAATTACTGGTTTGTACTTGTTTTTAGGGAGCTTAATCTTTATATTAAAAAACTTGAAAGTGAGAGTGTGGGTAAATGACACTTGATGAGATTGTAATTCCTATTTCAATTAATACTAGTAATGAGTCTAAATTGGATGAGATATCTAGTGCGCTTAAAAACATTGCATATGAAGAATTTGAGAACTTAAAAGATTTAAAATCAAAATTAGAACATGCAACTAAGGCTGGGGTCGGTTTTAATACGGTTTATAATGCTTTGCTTGCAAATACTGAGAAGAGTTCAAAGAATTTTAAAAATCTTGCAAATTCAATTAAGGGCGTTGGAGATAAGTCTAGTAATATTAAGAGCTTAAGTAGTACTCTTAAAGGTGTTGGTAAAAGCTTGTTTGATGTTAAGGCCTTTTCTAATAAGGCAGCACAAGCATTAGATCAACTTGCAGTAAGCGCATTGCCAATAACACTGGTTATTAAAGTAGTTGAGAGGATAGGTTCGGCTATTACTGGGGTATTTACTGGGGCTTTAGACTCACTAGCTTCATTTAATGAAGAGGTCAGTGTATTTTCTGATATGTTAGGTGATACTGAAGTTGGGAAGGTTTTAGCAGATGATATTAGAGCTTTTGGTGAGGAGACATTATTTACTGGTGAGGCTATAAGTAATGCTGCTAAGACTATGCTCTCTTATGGCGCAGCGGCTTCTGAGGTTAGTGAGCGAATGCGCATGTTTGGAGAAGCAGCAGGGGGTAGTAGTGCTGGGCTTGAGAAGTTAGCAGAAGTTTATTCTAAAGTTGAAGCTGGGAATAATATTGCATTAGAGGACCTTTCTGAACTTCGTAATGTTGGGGTTGATATTACTGATATTTTAGCAAAAGAGGCTGAAGATGCTGGTAGTTCTTTATTTAAGATGGCAAGTGATGGTAAGCTAGGGTTTAATGAATTAAGCAATGCCCTTAAAAAGGCTACAAGTGAGGGTGGTAAGTTTTATGGCAATACTGCTCGTGGTGCTAAAACCCTAGCAGAAGCGCAACTTCAAACCTTTAAAATGAGTCAGAAGCTATTTTTAGAGCTTGGGAAGGCCCTTGAACCTATGATGATAGGTTTTGAAAAGTTAAAACAAGCTTTACTTTTAGGAATTGTAGTTCCAATAACCAAAGTGGCTTCTGCAACAATTTTTTTATTTAATAAGTATGTAGAGTTTTATAAGTATATGGGTGGAACGGTAGTTTCAGGATTTAAACTGTGGTTTAATACCCTCATGATTGGGTTTAATAAGATAAAAGAACTTGTATCTTATGTTATTGGAACTTTGACTTTAGGATTTAAGTTATTGTTTAATACCATGATGACGGGTTTTAGAAAAGCACAAGAGTGGATACATTCAAGTATTCTAACTCCTCTAAGCAATATTAGTGAATCAGTAATGGAGCTTTTAGGTAAGCTTAAAAATCTTGTATCTTATGTTACTATCAAATTTGTTAGTGGGTTTAAGATTGCACTTGATCCAATTATCGAGATGTTTAAAAAGCTTACAAATTGGGTAACTAATCTTTGGGATAAGATGAAGGGGTTTTGGGGTGTTAGTAAGGATTCAGAGCAAAAGACTAATACTTCTCTTTCTAATGATGAGGGTGGCAAAAAAAAGGATGAGCCTGACCGAGTAAAGAAGTTAAATGATAATCTTATTAAAGACTATAAGGCTTTACAAGAACAAATTTTTATTCGTCAAAGAGAAGTAGCTCTTAAACCTTTAAAGGAACAAGAGAAGGCTACTCGTGATTTACAAGCTACAATTAATGCTAAAAATAAGGAGTTTATTAAGAGGTATGGTAAGAGTTTTAACTCTTTAACTGCTGATAATCAAAAAACACTTGCTAATGTTGAGAAGGAGGTTAGTAATTTTGCTAAGTCTAATTTTAGTTTTGTAAGTGAACATAAGGATTTGCAAAATGAAATATCAAAACTTAGTAGAGACATTTTGGTGCTTCCATATGAAGAACAAGAAAAGGCAATGAGGAAGCTTGCTAATGATATTAATAAGAAAAAGGAAGAATTTGTTTCTAAATATTTAAAAAGTTTTGATACTCTTAATGATTCAAATAAAAGTACTTTGCTACAAATTGTAAAGCAATCAGAACAAGTTTTAGAAGAGTCATCTGATAATTTTAAGTCCTTTTTTTCTATGCTTTTAGATAGTCTTTTAGATAATTTTTCTGGGATTGTTAATCAGGATTTAGGTAAAAGTTTTGCAGAAGGTTCAGGCAAGGTTGCAGATACCCTTACTAGTTCATTATTTGATGTATCAAAAAGCATGCTATCAAGTACGGGGCCTTTGGGAGCAATGGCTTCAGCAGGTTTGGATTTTGTTTTAGGTATTTTTACAGGATTTGAACAGCAAAGAATGAAAGAGATTGAAGCTAAGCGTGATAAGGACTTAGATGAATTAGTTAAGCAAAGTGAGGTTGAACTTATGCGTCTTGAGGAAGGGTTTGATCGTGAAATTGCAATGCGAAAAGAAAAACTAAACGAGCTTGATGATCAGTATAGTAAAGAGATTGAATTCTTAAAGCAAGCACAAAGTAAGGGACAGATATCTGGAGAGGAATTTCAAAGACGAATTGCGCAAGTAGAGAGTGAGTATAAATCTAAAAGGCAACAAGAGAGTGGAGCACTAACTAAGGCTGAGACTTCTAAAAAGATTGAAGTAGAGCGTGCACGTAAGCTTGAAAAATTAGAAGCAGAGCGCATTAAAGCAGCAGCGGAAGTTGAAAAAGTAAAGGCAAGGTGGTGGCATTTTGGTAGATCTGCTGATATAGAGGATGCTCAAAAAATATTAGAAGAAATATTAAGAAGAATAGCAAGAGTCAAGTCAGCAGGCTCGGTTGAGGAGATAAAGCTTGCTCGTAAAGGCGCTATTTTTAAGAGTACAAGGCCAACTTATATGCCTGGCTTAAGACTTATGACTAGTGAGATGGGACAGAGTGAGCTTATAAGAGTAACTCCAGCCCCGATTGATGAAAATTTGAGAAATATTGAAGCAAGAATCATTGCAGAAGAAATTAATAAAATACAGCAAAGTGAGAGAAAGAGCCCAGTAATTATTAATAATTATAATTTTAATGGTGATGTTTTGGATGCTGATAAGCTTGTGCGTATGCTTAAAGCTAGGGAGCATTCAATAGGTTTTAGGATGTCAGAATAGAAAAATGCGGCAACAATTGAAGAAATCTATTGACTTTTTTTAAAAATATTAAATAATATTACTTGTACACAGTAAGATAATTTATTATCCTTACTGTGTTACACCCTGAATAAGGCTAGTAACTTCTGTTACTGGCCTTATTCTTTTCTTATGTTATAATTAATTAGAATGTAGGGAATTAGGGGTTAGATATGAGTGCTGAAGTAAAAGAACAAGTAGTTGATGAAGAGATAGCTAAGAATGCTGTTAGGCCTGAGAGGATTAAAAAAGATTATCATAGTGTGACATTTGAAGGCCAGATTATAAGTTATTATGTTCTTGAAGAAAAGTTTGATCTTCTTCAAGATAGAATGTTGGATAATTTTCATTATTTAGATGATAAGATAAGCATACTAAAGAGTGATTTAAATACTAAGATAGATGGAGTAGAGAGTAGGCTTAATGAAAAAATAGAGACGGTTAAAAATGATTTAAATACTAAGATAGATGGAGTAGAGAGTAGGCTTAATGAAAAAATAGACAAGCTTGATGCTAGGGTAGATAAGCTTGATTCAAAGATAGATGGGGTTGAGACTAGACTTAACGAAAAGATAGATAAAGTTGAGGCTAGACTTGATGCCAAGATAGGCAAACTTGATGCTAGGGTAGATAAGCTTGATTCAAAGATAGAGGATGTTAAGAGTGATCTAGGGCAGATCAATTCTAGATTAACTTTAATAGAAAATAGATTAGGATTTAAAGGACAGTTAGTTTCTTCTTTGACAGTTGTTGCTGCATTTGCTGTATCATATTTTGTTGCACAATTATTTGTGGCTTTAGGAAAATATTTAGGCATTTCTTAGTAGGCATAATAATTTATATTTCACCACAGAATGATAACATTCATGAAATGTAGTAAATTCACCACAGAATGATAACATTCATGAAATATAATAAATTCACCGCAGAATGATAACATTCATGAAATATAATAAATTCACCGCAGAATGATAACATTCATGAAATATAATAAATTCACCGCAGAATGATAACATTCATGAAATATAATAAATTCACCGCAGAATGATAACTTTCATGAAAGTGAAAAAGGTTATATATGATTTGTTAATTTTATAGTATTATAGATATTAGTATTATAAGTAAAAAGGTTATATACATGATGAGTAAAAGCAAGCCAACAAAAGATCATAATATTGAGTTTAATATTGTAGAGTCTTTAAGACTTAATTTTGAATTTTTAATTCGTAATATTTGGTTAATATTATTTGCTTTATTTTTGTTTTTCTTCAATGTGTTGCATTCACATAGAGGTATTGCAAGTTATGAGGTTGGTAGTAATTCTAAGCTTTATTTTACATTGCCTTTTACAATAATCGTTATAATAGTACCGTCTTCAATATTATTGTATTTTCTTTATTTATTAAGGAAGCGTGTTACTGAAGGTAGTGTTAGGATTTCAGTATTTGCATGCTTAGAAAAAATAGCAATATTTGTATTATTAGTGATAGGACTTATAACGCAATCTGTAAGTTCATGGATGAGCTTTGAGAGTTTCTTTAGCCTGATGTTTGAAGATACTATTAAGGACACTGTTTTGGGTACTCAAAAGAGTCAGATAGCAAAAGAGGAAGGTATGCGTAAGCTACTCTTTGATAAAGAGAAGATAATTGAAGGTGAGATAGCTAGTATTGATATTAAGATTAAGAATAATAATGATCGTATAGAGTTTGCTAAAAATAAGCATTTAAGCTTGGATTATAGGTATAGAACCATGAAGCAAGATTATATGAGAGAGATTGAGAATGCAAGTAGGGAGAATAAGGAGTTATTTAATCAAAGGAATGAGTATTTAGAGTCTTTGCAGGATTTGAGGTTGAAGCTTAGCAGTTTAATTGAAAGGTCGGCTGTAAATAATAATAAGTTTAAGGCAGCTAATGTTTTAAATGGAACATCTGCTGTTATTGCTAGAGATGATTATCTTAATATAGTTTTTGTTTATTTATTATTATTATTGTCTGTTTGTCTAGATATATTTTTAGCAATGGTATTTTGCATAATACAAAATGCGTATCATAAATTTTATGAACAAAAGTTATTACACTTAGTCACATTACCTACAGGAAGTGGGGTTGGTGTAAAGGGCAAGGTTAAAAATCGTCAAATTTCAAGTTCAAGAAAGTATAAAAAACCCTTGCAAAGGGTTGAAGAAGTACTTGGATTTATTGAATCTAATTTAGAGGATGATAAGCGTACAATAAAGCCTTTAAGGAAAATTAATAAAGAGACAAATGTGTCTGATTATAGAATAAGGCAATATTTATCAGATTTAATGGATAGAGGTTTTATTATAAAAGATAAAAAAAGACTTGTACTTAATAATGATGCTGCAATTGAAAAATTGTAATGTAGTTTATTGAGTTAATAATATTGTATTGATTGATTCAATAAATTTGATGTGATGTAAGTTAAATAATAGTATTCTTTTGTTTTAGAGTAACTAATATTTGATATTAGAAAAGGAGGAAAATATTTATACCGAATAATATTTAAAAAGGTTAGTATATTTATTGTAACAATATTGATTGTTTATCTGTTTTAAAACAGGGATGTCTTAGCTTTTGTGAGCCTATAATAAATGTTTATGACTTTTTATTATAGTTATTTATGTTTTAAAACAGAGAGGTCTTAAGCTCGTGTGAGCTTATAATAAATGCCTATAACTTTTATTGTTATTTATGTTTTAAATTAGGAGATATTTAATTATGAAACGATTTTGTTTAGTGATTTATACATTGTATGTATTTATTCTAGGCTGTTCTCAAAATAGTCGAAAAGAAGGTTTTGATAATAATTTGGGTCGTGAGAGTACGGTTTTCAGTTTACTTGGAGGCGTGGTAGCGAAAAAGGGAGAAGCAGCAAAAAGAAAGGCAGAAGAAGATGCAGCTAAAGTGAGAGAAACAGAAGAAGCAGCAAGAAGAAAGGCAGAAGAAGATGCAGCTAAAGTGAGAGAAACAGAAGAAGCAGCAAGAAGAAAGGCAGAAGAAGATGCAGCTAAAGTGAGAGAAACAGAAGAAGCAGCAAGAAGAAAGGCAGAAGAAGATGCAGCTAAAGTGAGAGAAACAGAAGAAGCAGCAAGAAGAAAGGCAGAAGAAGATGCAGCAAGGAAAGATTTTAATCAAAAAGTAGTGGCTTATAATCGTATGATCGGTAAAATTAATTACTATAGAAACCTATATGTTAGACTATTACTGACTGGGGCGCCTGATGATGACAGATTCTATTGTTCAACAAAAAAAATGGGCCGTTTAAATTTAAACACAGACTTTAAACCTAAGTCTTTTGATAAAGGCCGACATTATATTTACCTAAGCCTAACAAACGATCTTGAAAAGGGAGAGACAGGGATAGAAGAAAATTACTGGAGCTATTTGGTGCCTTTATTGGACAAGTCAGAAGTAATACCAAAAACTGGTCTTGGTATTTGTAATGAGTGGGGTAAGTCTGTTTATGATTCTGATGGGAAAATTCTTTATGATTCTATTGATAGTATGTATGTATTTTTATACTATTTGTCATATCGTTTAGACTTGGTAATAAAAGATTTGCATAAAGAGATAATTAAGCATTCAGTTTCAACTAATTCGAAATTTAATTCAGAAGTTATTATTAGGATTGATGATGCGCTACAACAGATAATTGATAAAAGGAAAGGACTTCTAGGTCGAGCTATTAATGTAATAAAGAGTGTGAAAGATAAGGGTGATCAAAGGGAGATAAAGAATATATTGGATAGCTTTTTCGCAGAGCCAACTATGAAAGAGTTTTCAGATGTGGTAGATAGTAAGTGGGGAGAAATAGTAGCGTTGATAAAATCGGTAGCATGATGAACTCAAGATAGTGATTTAAAAATAGTAAAAGAATAAGAAATTTGGGTTTGAAATATTTAAATTTCTTTTCTTTTTGCATTTTCATAGGTATGAAAGGGGAATAAATGATTATGTGTATTTGCAATATTTATTTTTTTCTTCTGTTGATTGACTGTGTATGCATTTATATAGGAGGTTGTAAATATTAAAATATGCGTGGGTAGCAAGTTTATGAATTTCGATGAATTTAAGCATGAATGTATTGAAATTATTATCTGTATAATTTTGTTTAAGTATATTGGTAGCTAAATCGAGATCATGTTGTGCTTTGTAATATATGTTTTTGAGTGTTTCGAATGTTTTTTTGTATGCAAGATTGTATGTGGTTGCTAGTTCTGGTTTGTTTTCGTTGAAACCATATATGGTTTCTTGTGTGATACCAAAGATTGTTTCTAGATCATATATTTCATATATTAGATAAGCAGTTTGGTCAGGGTTTTTATGTTTGATGGGATTAGTGAATGAATGAAATTTTTCAAGAATGTATTTGTATGGTTCAAATGTTCTGTTTTCTGGTAGAGGTGAGCAGATATTGGTGTTAGGTTTGTATTTACAGGAAAGAGAGAGTTCTTGATCAGAGAGTTCAAGTGCGTATTTAATATTATCGATTTCGTGTGTGAAGTGTACTCCTAACTTTTTCAAGTTATTAAAATTGGTTTGCCAGTTTTTTACGCGTACTAATTTTCTTTTTTTTTCGTTAAATTTATGATATTTATCATATTCTTCTTTAGAAGTAGGGAATATATTAATGATAGCAGTTAAGAATAGGAGAATTTTTAACATTGTTAACCTTTAATAAAAGGATACTTTATTTATGCAAAAATAACAAGGTTATGTATAATGATTTGGATAATACTAATAATATGTATTATGTGTGTATTTGCAATATTTATTTTTTTCTTCTGTTGATTGACTGTGTATGCATTTATATAGGAGGTTGTAAATATTAAAATATGCGTGGGTAGCAAGTTTATGAATTTCGATGAATTTAAGCATGAATGTATCGAAATTATTATCTGTATAATTTTGTTTAAGTATATTGGTAGCAAAATCGAAATCATGTTTTGCTTTGTAATATATGTTTTTGAGTGTTTCGAATGTTTTTTTGTATGCAAGATTGTATGTGGTTGCTAGTTCTGGTTTGTTTTCGTTGAAACCATATATGGTTTCTTGTGTGATACCAAAGATTGTTTCTAGATCATATATTTCATATATTAGATAAGCAGTTTGGTCAGGGTTTTTATGTTTGATGGGATTAGTGAATGAATGAAATTTTTCAAGAATGTATTTGTATGGTTCAAATGTTCTGTTTTCTGGTAGAGGTGAGCAGATATTGGTGTTAGGTTTGTATTTACAGGAAAGAGAGAGTTCTTGATCAGAGAGTTCAAGTGCGTATTTAATATTATCGATTTCGTGTGTGAAGTGTACTCCTAACTTTTTCAAGTTATTAAAATTGGTTTGCCAGTTTTTTACGCGTACTAATTTTTTTTTTTTTTCGTTAAATTTATGATATTTATCATATTCTTCTTTAGAAGTAGGGAATATATTAATGATAGCAGTTAAGAATAGGAGAATTTTTAACATTGTTAACCTTTAATAAAAGGATACTTTATTTATGCAAAAATAACAAGGTTATGTATAATGATTTGGATAATACTAATAATATGTATTATGTGTGTATTTGCAATATTTATTTTTTTCTTCTGTTGATTGACTGTGTATGCATTTATATAGGAGGTTGTAAATATTAAAATATGCGTGGGTAGCAAGTTTATGAATTTCGATGAATTTAAGCATGAATGTATCGAAATTATTATCTGTATAATTTTGTTTAAGTATATTGGTAGCTAAATCGAGATCATGTTGTGCTTTGTAATATATGTTTTTGAGTGATTCAAAAGTTTTTTTGTATTCAGGATTGTGTTTGATTGCGTTTTGTGGTTTTTCATAGTTGAAACCATATATAGTTTCTTGTGTGATACCAAATATTATGCGTAATTCATATATTTCAGATATGAGATAGGCAGCTTGGTCAGGGTTTTTGCGTTTGAGAGTATTTAAAAATGAGAAATATTCTTTCATTGTATATTGGTGTCTTCTAAATATATCATTTAATGATAGTGGGGGGCAGATAGTGTCATAAGGGGTACAAAATATAGAGAAATCTTTTTCTGATAGATTAAATAAAGATTTAATGTTTTCGATTTCTTTCATAAAATATGGACCAAGTTTATTGAGGTTATTAAAGTTAGTTTTCCAGTCTTTGACGCGTATTAAATTTCTTGTTGCTTCAGTGTACTGATCGCGTTTTTCATATTCTTTTCTTTTTTCTTCAGATATAGCAGATAGATTAATGATCATAGTTAAGAATAGTAGTAATTTTAGCATTATAGTATAGGATACTTTAATTAGGGAAGAAAGGCAAGTGTTTTATATGTTAAAATGGGTGATAAGAGAACTATTTAGTTATGAATCTTAACTATTAAGAGAGGCCCACGGCAGGATATATTGTACTAATAACAATTAAACTA
>NZ_CP075097.1 GCF_023035295.1 Borrelia coriaceae | reverse complement strand
TATATAATTTGTTATTAGTACAGAGTATTTCGCCGACGGCACCCTATAATAGTTGAGCCTCAAAACTAAATAGTTATATACAATAACTCAATAGTTCATACTAAAAATGTAATAGTTGATCTCGCCTCTCTCTCAATACTTAAAAGTTGTCCAAAAAAGCTCAATAGTTGACACCAAAAAAATTAATAGTTATATTCATACACTTGCCTTTCTTCCTTAATTAAAGTATCATTTTATTAAAGGTTAAACAATGTTAAAAATTCTATTATTCTTAATTCCTTTAGTTAATATCTTCGCTATATCCGAAGAAGAATATTACAAACGCGACAAGTACAGCTATTTCAAAAGAAAATTAATACGTGTCAAAGACTGGAAAACCAATTTTAATAACTTGAAAAACATAGGAAAATATTTTACAGAATCAATCGAAAACATTAAATCTACACCTGATAAAGAACTTGCATATTACTTCCAACACCACTTCACTACAAGCCTTTGCAGTCCAATGGAAAAAGATGCTGATGTAGTACCTAAAGAACACAAACCTCTATTTGAAAAATCCTACAAATTCATCAAAGCTCTCAAAAATCAAAACCCTGACCAAGCAGCTTATCTCATATATGAAATAGGCGACTTAAATTCAATGTTTAGCGAAGCACATGAAGAAATCGGAACATTATATTATCTTATAAAAGATAAAAAAATCAAACATTACAATAAATATAAAAACACTGATGAAAAAATAAAAGACATATATGACAAAATAAGACAAAAATACTTCTCAACAATCAATATACTTGAACACAATGATATAAACAATAATTTCAACAAATTCATGCTTAAATTCTCAGAACTACACAAACTAGTTACACATCTATATTTTAACATAATAAAACTATTAGTACATGCAAGAAATCATAGAACAATAAATCACAACTACTTAGACAATATCTATAACACAGACATACACACAATAAATACTACATAATGTTTTCACTAAAAAAATTTTTTAATAGAAAAACTCCTATTACTACTATTTATAAAATTAATCCCGACGAATTTATTTTACTTAGCAAACATCTTATACATTCTTCTAGTACTATTCACAATTTACTTGGTATCATCATGGCTTCAGGCATACCCTTAACTCATCTAAAAGACCCAAATATTAAAACTCCTTATAATTTTAAAAAAAATATTATACTTTATGCTTTAAGTAATGGCTTACAATTTGAACAATATTCTTTATTCAATTCCAACGATATTGCTAATTGTATTAGAAATTTAGATAAACATAAATTAACTTCTATTCATACATACAAAATTAATTACATTGCAAAACATATATTCAACTTTCGTATCACTACCAAACAAATACAATTAATTCATTCTTTAATTATTAAGTCTAAAGCCACGCTAAACAATATCTCCTACAATCATACTCACAATATCATACTAGAGCGTAAACCTTGCATACTAAACTTATATGACAAGATAAAATATATTAAGTCATTCTATTTACTAAAACTTAATAAAAATAACCTAAATCACTATAAAAACAATTCTAATCAAACTTTAGCTACTATTGCTACACTAGTCGAAAACTTCTTCCTTGAGCACACATCAAATAAAAATTTACGTACTCTAAAGTCTTATATTAATCTACACCTCAAAAAACTTGGCATTAACTATAAATATACCAATAGAATTCAACATCAGCTATTCTCTAATATTTTTTTACATTAAACTTCAGACAAACCTTTCCTATATCATACACTTCAAAACTCATTCTATCATCCCTTAAAATACTGTATAATATATATTAAGGAAATTATCATGGGACTTCCTCAAACAATAGGAATTACAAGACAAATGGTCTTAAATGAACTTATTAAAGCCGGTATTAACAGGGACATTGCTGACGATCTGTCTTACAGATATTATCACAACGAGCTTACTTTTAAAGATCTTGAACTGATTAAAATGGAATTAAAATCTGACATAATGTCTGTTAAAAATGAACTTAAATCTGATATTAAAGACCTTGATAATAAAATTGATAATAAATTCAATGAACTTGACAATAAAATTGAAAACGTTGAAAATAATTTAAATAACAAAATTGACAATAAATTTAATGAGCTTGATAATAAAATTAATAATGTTAGAAATGAACTAAAAGCTGATATTAAAGACATTGATAATAAAATTGATACTGTTAGAAATGAATTAAAATCATACGTTAGCAATGAAATCTCTATTGTTAGAAAAGATATATCCAACCTAGAGAAGAATAACAAGTGGATATTTGGTTTAACTTTTGCATTATGGTTAACAATTCTCGGAGGATTTATAGCCTTAATACTTAAGTGAATTACTCAAGTTCTATAACCTTTGGTCATAAACTAGCAATTCACTTAAATCATAATAGCATCAACTCTACGCAATTGTTATCTTGCCCTTCTTAAATCCTTTACTTTGCTTCCCTTGTAACCTTTCAAAAGGTATTTCACCTTTACCCTCTAACACATCAACAGGTTCAATGCCACCAACCTTACCTTTACTATCAACAGACTCCCTTTCCAAACTACCAAGAAATAATTCCTTATAATCCTCAAAAATCATATCCAAAATATTACTCATCAAAGCACCTTGGATTGTTTCACATTCATAATTATCACCAACTCTATTAATTATAATTCCATGACCAGCTCTATATTTCTTTGATACCCAATCCTTAAGATATGCATATACATACTCATAGTCAATATCTTGAGAACTAAGTATTGGAAAGTTAATTATTGTCTTATCTGTCCTTTTAGATTGTACTTCACGGCTCATGTAAGTATTCCAAAATCTATGCCTTTTTATATATAATCTTCTTGCTAAATATTTTAAATTAAATCTCATTTACTCTCCTTTTCTTTTAAATTATCATTTTGGCCCATATCTTCAATCATTATTCCCAAATTCACCATACTTAGCCCCTTAGTAGTTTTAAAGCCACCAAACTCATCCCTAATTGCAAATTTAACCATAGCATCCTCATTTGAACTAGCATCTATCATCTTATCCATACCATTATTTGATATATCCAACCCAACACACCTTTCCTTACTCTTTTCCAAAGTAGCAAGCATGCTTTCTCTAGCTTTCTTTTTTAAATTCAATTCTTCTTCTCTTGCCTTCCTAAGTCGCTCTTCTCTTTCTTTTGCTTCTCTTTCAAATAACCCAGTTAAATATTTTTGAAGCCTATCAGCTTCTCGTTTTCTTTCCTCTTCTCTTTCTTTTTCTTTTTCTATCTCTTTTTCTTTTAATTCTTCTACATTTAACTGCTCTTTAGCCTTTTTCTCCTTAATAACAGATGCTTTTTTAATTCCTATTCGTAAATTATCTCCATAAGTCTCTTTAACCGCACAATTACTCTTGTACTTATTGGGATACCAATCCCTAAACCTACCTTCCCAAATAAGATCATAATCGCTAATAACTCCATCACTACGCCTCATCATCATCCAAATCTTATACTTGTACCTATTACCAAACTGTTTTAAGAAATGTTCTAAAATATCTTCTATGTAATATTCACTTTGGTACTCATCTATTGCAGTCTCTAGATTGATTAGGGCATTGATGTACGTTGCATCGTTGTTACTGTGTTCTTTTATTTGCTTTAGATAATTTTTACTAATTTTATGTTCACAAGTTAACCTTGTCTCTACATCATTCCTTTTAAATCTACACTCTTCTTTTTTTGGTTTACTCGAATCAGTATTCTTAAAAAGCAATTCTTTAGAATTCTTATTATTGCTTATATTAGCTTTATTATTAAAAGCATGAGGGTCGACACGATGCGACATTACACTTTTCTTATTCATTTCATCTATTTCAGACAGGATTCCAAATTTTTTAAGGTTTGTGTAATTAAAATTGCTTTCTTCTAATGAGTCATCAAAATTACCAACAATTTTTTTATCACTTAAACTTGTCTTTAGTAAATGTAAAAGGTATTTAAAGGTTATGTCTTTATGTAAATGTGCTAACTGCATATTTTGTTTATAAAAAGACATGCTTCCCTTATTTTCACCAAATCTTATAATTTTAGATTCTAAGAGTCCCATTTCATTTAAGAGTTTTATATCTCTTTCAATTGTTCTTTTACATACTGTCTTTTGTCCATCATTTTTCAGCATCTTGATTACTACATTATATATATCACGTGCTGAGTATTCTTCTACTCCACACGACTTCCTATATTTTGCATTCTTTATATCTATTATCCAGTAGATTTTATACAAGCGCAGCTTGCGTCTTAACATTCTGTTTATTTGATATTTAACTTGTGATACACGGATAAATTTAGTATCAGCAGATGTTTTATCTTTATTTAATTCTACAAGTGATTTTAGTATTGACTTTATTTGGTCTTTGGTATTATTTGAATTGAAATTTGTTGTCTTTTTTGTTAAACTATTCGTACGTGTTATTTTGTATTCCAAAGTTTAAATTTTCATGGTTTCATGAAGCTTTGGAAATTTATATATTTATTATATATAAATAATTCACTCTTGACTAGACTTAAAGTCGAGGTGATTTTTTTTATGCACCATTCTCTTATCCCCCCAAACACCTTGGAAACGACTTTAGTAAACCAATATATATAATAAAAGATTTTAATATTTGTTATCATCTTATACTAAGTTTAGATCAATCTAATATGGTTGTCAATAAAATAGACTTTATTGCTATTTTGTTAAATATTGAGGTTGAGCTACCAAGGTCGTTTGTACTTTTTAGATAAATCATACTAATTTTTGTTTGATTCTTTATAAACCAAATGATTTAATGTAGCTTTTACTTCTTTGAGCATATTTATTTGTATTGTTTCTTGAGATTGTTTTTTTATGTTTTGTATTTCTTCTTGTTGTTTCGTTATTTCCTTGTTTTTTTCTTTGAGTTCTTCTTGTATTTTTTGTATTTCTTCTTGTTGTTTCGTTATTTCCTTGTTTTTTTCTTTGAGTTCTTCTTGTATTTTTTGTATTTCTTCTTGTTGTTTTGATATCTCTTCTTGTTGTTTTGATATCTCTTCTTGTTGTTTTGATATCTCTTCTTTTAGTTGTAAGATCGCTTGTACAATTGTGTTTGTGTTTGGACTATGACTTTTAATATTTTTTATTGCTATAATTGGTGGTATTCCATACCTTTGATCGTATATTCTTATCCTTTCTATTATATTTTCTCTTTTTTTTTCAATAATTTCTTCAATGTTTTTTTTTATGTCTCTTTTTCTTATGTTTGTGGTTAGATTGCAGATTATGTCTTCTGGAATGTATCTTATCCTATTATATGTAACATATGCATTTAACGTTACTGCCTTTCTGCAAAGTATTTGATTATTTGTCTCATATTTAAAATTTTCTTTTAATATTTTGACTACTTCTCCTACTTTATATAGTTTGACTTCACTTATTTTTATCATGATAATATTTCCTCCGATTATTTTTTTATATTTTAGCATAGGAAAAGCTTATCTATGATGAAATGTGTATTTCATTAACAATGATAAATAATCAATAAAATTGTTTTGTCAAAATTATTGATATTTACCTATTTATTATATATAGTGTTAATATCATGGTTATGTAGTTTGTAGTACTACTGTACTACAGTATTGATAATATTTCCGAAGATAGGGGCAAATTACTTTGCTTTTGTGAGCTTTAGTAAAGGTGAGGAAAGGTGAAGTATTTTTGCTTATCATTCAAGTCTTAAAGGCCTATTAAATAAAGGAGAGTATTTAATTGTCTAATGGAATTAAAAAGCATATTAATATTATTGGAAGTATTTCAACTGCATTATTTGTGTGTGTTTCTTGGATTGGAACTTACGCATTTAAGGGTTTTTTAGTTGAATTTAAAAAAGAGATGATGGGTGAATTACGTGTTGAAGCTGAAGGACGACTTAAGAGTGAATTTGAATCATTAAAGAGTTTCTTAAAAGAAAGCCTTAAAAAAGATATTGAAAAGTTAGATTCACACATTAAAGAAATGATAGGGGAATTAGAAGCACTTTTATTTAAAGAGCAATTTAAAATCAAACGTGCATTTAAGCAAGAATTAAAAAAATGTTTTGATGCATTAAGAAGCGTTGAGGACATAAATTATGATAAGTAAATTTTTTATGCTCCTTTATGATTTTGCATATAGAATGCTTAAAGATTATTTTATTAAAAAATATAAATCATAATTGCTTGAAGGTGCTGTTGAAGGCGCTGTGTCATTAGAAGACCGATCTTATCGGGTTATAGATAGAAAAAAAAGTATTCCTTTATTAGTTAATAGAATTCAAAAACATTTTATTACTACCAAAAATTGCCACCCTAATAATCATATAAGCCTTCCCTATATTAAATCCCAAACACCACATTCAACCATAAATGGAACTATAAAATTATTAGAATCTTAATAGAAAACAATATAGTTACCCAAATTTAGATTCGTTTATCCCTTAAAAATAATCTTTATTTTTAAGGGATAAACACTTTATAACTTATTTCACCAATCCTTAATCATACATCTGACTTTCTTTAACACCCTCATGATCTATCAAAAAGTTTCTAAAAACTTCAATGGTTGCTTCAACCTTACTTAGGTAAACATCCGCTGCTTTACGATCCTCATTAGCTTTTTCCTCTGCTTTTTCAGCTCTTTTCAAAACTTCAACAGCTGCATCCACTTTTTTTTCCGCCGCAAAGATTACATCCTTCCCATTAATGATATTAACACTTCTTTCACCAACTTTATTAAGCTCGGAAATAGCCTGATATAAAGCTTTATCAGCATCATGACAAGTTGCAATAGCATTCATCCAAATATCGTAACAACTTTTAACCCTAGCCCTAGCCTCAATATACATTTTATCAAGATTTTCCCAAGTCTTTTCATTGCTTCCATCCCACCATTGAAAACCTTTGGTTTCATCCTCAACAATTATATTATCCTTTCCATTAGCATTAATACTGTCTTCCTTAACTGCAACAAGATTAGAAAGGCCTTTATCCAAAGCCTTAGTATTATCTATATCACCAACTTGTTTTTTTACAACTTCTTGACTTTCTTTTTTAGATTTTAAATCCTTTATCCTTATGTTTTCTTCTAAAAACTTTTCTTTTGATTTACCTAATAATTCATTTAAGGCGTTTATATCACATGATATAAAACACATTAGTGCTAACATACATATTGCCAAAACATTTCTATTCATACTTCCCTCCGGGAATAGCAAATTAATTATCAAATATCAATTTTGAAATACAACAATTATTGGTAAATATACACCCTTTATGTTAAATATCAAATAAATACACAAAATCATACAATATATCGTACCTTATCTCTATAAAAGTACTACAAAACTATATTTCCATATATAACAAAAAAACATAATCTTAATTTAGGCCCTGTAACCAATGAAATACAATTTCAATTCTAAAAATAAATATTAAAATTGTGTTTACTTTCCAAGTAATCTTACCCATATACTAAACAAAACTAATCTCATAATACAACAAAAGGAACCACCTTCCATAAAAGAAGTGTTTCCCCTTAAATGACTTTATTATTTAATTTAAAAATTAATCATTTATTTAGTAACAGTCCTAGCTTCAACAGTAACAGAAATATCATTAGCGTTTATATTCCATAGCTTTTTTAATTTCTTTAAGTCCTGCATCAATTATTTTTCTTATTGCAACAGTTAATGTACCTAATGTCTTAGTTACTGCACTTACAGTTAAGTTTTTTATTGCTTCCTTTGCAATGGGCATCACCATCACTACTATTAGCAAATTTACCACCCTTAGCCATTGCTTGTAGTGCAATACCTCCTGCTATAGTCCCATCTTTAACACCAGTTCCAGCAGCATCAGCAACATTGGTAGGAGTACTATTAGCCAATTTAGCAGCAGCTCCATTATCTTTAACCATAGCTTGTAATATATCAGCACCTGTTACTGCTCAAACAGCTTTTGCTGCATCCACTGCTGCTTTTTTGCATTGGAAGCATCAGAAATAGCACCACCACCAGAATTACCAAATAACTTTCCTGCTTCACCAGCATTTGCAACCCTGTCAACAGAACCATCTTCAGCCTTTTTACCATCACCCGCTTCAGCATTTCCTTTACCTTGAAGCACCACTTCTACAATACCACCTTTAATTCCCTTGATTAAGTTAGCAGCTTCACCTTTAGCACCTACACCAACAGAAACATTAGCAATTGGGTCAGTACCATCAATACCAATAGCCTCACTAGCGATCTTAGCACCTTCAATTATCTTATCAAGTTTTTCATTTAAAGTTTTTACAGCAGCCTTTGTTCCAGAAGCATTACGATTATGTTCTTTTTCCATATCCTCAACAATTTTATTAAGAGCGTCCTTAGTTCCTTGTACAGTATCTTGAACCTTTTTAAAGTATTTACCAACCTCAGACTTTGTAGTAGTCTTATCAAAAGCTAAAACACCACCAAGTGAATCCCCAAAATAAGTGAAGACAGATAAGAAGTCATTACCTAAATTAGCAAGCGAGGATAAGAAGTTATTTTGATTTTGATGTTTTTCTAATTCCTCACCAGAATTATTACAAGAAAGGAATAGAGAGATAAACAATGTTGCACAAATTCTTTTTAATCTAATATTTTTAATATTTTTAGTCATATATTACGTGCCTCATTCCCCTTTCCTTAACTACAGAGGCTAAATATAAAAAAGGAAAACATCTCTCATTTAGAGAAACATTTTCCCTTAATGACTTTATCATTTAGTTTATCTGTTTTCTATTAAATTTGATTAGTTATCTATTTAGTAACAGTACCAGCTTCTGTAGCATTAGTTCCCTCAGTTTCAGAGTATGTTATTTTCTTAACAGCTTCTTTTATTTTCTCTAAATTATTTGCCACTGTTTTTCTAATTATTAAATCAAGTATCCCTAGTACCTTATTCACAGCACTTACTCCTGCTGCTTTAACTGCATCAGGTTCATTATTAGCACCATTAGCAGTAAGTTTGCCACTACCTTTAGTCATGGCCTTAAGAGCAGTAGCTGCTGCTAGGTCTGCATTAGTCTTTGCTCCAGCAGTATTAGAAGTATCAATTTTAGTAGCTAGTGCCCCTGCTTCAGAAGTAGCAGAAAGCTCAGCTCCAGCATTAGCATCTTTAATTTTGTCAATCATTGCCCATGGATCTGCTTTAGCCACCTCATCTGCCAGTTTAAAACCTGCATTAGCAGCAGGTGCAGAACTATTATTTTTACCAACAAGTACACCAGTAGCACCATCACCTGAAGCACTACCCACTGGACTACCTTCTTTACCTTGTTCAATCTGTACACCAGATTTTACTGCTGCATCAATTATTTCTTTAACTCCTGCAATAACCACTTCAACTTCAGGCTTATCAGCAACACCAGCTTTAGCACCACTAGCAGTATTACCAATGTCATTAGTACTATCATTAGTTGCACCAGCAAGCTTAGTGAGAGCAGCAATTAATTTATCAAACACATCATTTGCGCCTTTAATTTCACCCTTAACGATTGTAGTATCAGCATATGGTATAGAAGATATTTTTGTTGCAAACTCATCCAATTTATCCTTAGTACCTTTTAATCCTATTTTTATTTTCTCAAAATGAGCACCTACTGCACTTCTCTTATCACCAGATTTAAAAGCACTAAATCCAAAAGCATCCCCAAAAGAACCGAATATTTCTTGAAAGCCATGACCTATTTTGATAAGAGAATCAAAGAAAGTATTTTTTTTCTCAAGTTCTTCTATTACTCCACTATTACAAGAAAGGAATAAAGAGATAAATAATGTTGCACAAATACTTTTTACTCTAATATTTTTAATATTTATTTTCATAAGCTACGTGACTCATTCTTCCCTACCCTTTAAACAAAGAGGCTAGATACTAAAAAAGGAAAACTACTCCTATAAAAGAAGTGTTTTCCTTTAATGACTTTATTTAATTATGCATATCCTTATTATTTTATCTTCTTAATTTGTATTCCTACCTACTTGGTTGTGAAACTGGATTTTGTTGTGAATCTCTTGATTTATCTATCTTTTCTTTTGCTTTTTCAAGAACCTTCTTGACTGTCTTAATAATTATATCTTCTAGTGCTACCAATAATTTATTTACCGCTGCCACTCCTGCTGCTTGTACTGTTGCTTTATCATTATTGGCATCATTAGCAGCTAATTTACCTGTTTTAACTAATGAACGTAGTGCTATACCTCCTGCTACTGCTGATGCTTTAGCTGCAACATTTGCTATGTTAGTTTGATCAGTACCCCCTTTTGCAAATGCCACCGCACTTGTATTTGCACTAGCAGTGCCTCCCGGTACTCCTGTACTTGCATCATCTTCTTGAGCGGCAACAATGGCTGCCAATATTGCTTCCCCACTCACTGCTGATACTATTGCTGCTGCCCCTGGCCCCGCAGATGCTCCTGCATTCTTACCTGTAACTAAAGCCCTTGCTCCATCTTTTGGAGTATTCGCTACTAAATTTGCATCGGATATTGCTACATCATTTTTTTTAGGTTCCTCAACCTTTTGTGTCTTAGCTATATCTACTATTCCTTTCAATGCCTTAAGGGCTTTCTTTAATTCTTCTGTATCTGCTGCTGCTCCATTTTGGGAACCACCTACTTCACCTACTTTTTGATTAGCATCACCTATATCTTTTAAAGACTCCACATAGCCCTTCAATGTTGTCAATGTATCCTTAAATCCTTCAATAGTTTTATTGAAGGCTGATTCCGTTTCCTCCTTAGCAAATTCCTCAGTATTATTTTTAATTTTTACTAATTCTTGTATGGCTTTTTCTATCCCACTTGCTAATCCTGTAAAATATTCTTTTACTTTAGTCCCAGTTGTCTCTTTAGTTACATTAAAGCCCAAAACATCTGAGACCAACTCCATAAAAGAGTAATAAGTATTCTCAGCACTTCTACCTACATCCATTAGTGAGGATAAGAAAGTCTTTTCCTTCTCAAGTTCTTCTACTATTCCATTATTACAAGAAAGAAATAGAGAGATAAATAATGTTGCACAAATACTTCTTACTTTAATATTTTTAATATTTATTTTCATATATTACGTGCCATCTTTTATCCATCCTTTAAATAAAAAGTCTAAATAACTAAAATCTTTGATAATATAAAAACAAAAGCTAGGAAAACCAAGCTCCTAGCTTTACATTTATTGACTTAATTTTTTCAGTTACTTAATTTTTAATAAAAAAATCTTATTATAATGTATTTAACACCACTTATCCCTTAGTTAGCAGGGGATACTTCTTTAGCAGGTGCGATTACCCCTTTTAATACCTCGTTAGCAGTACTCATTAAAGCATTAACTGCTTCGTATAATTCAGCAAGTTGTATTGCTCCGTATGTTCCATCACTACCATGAGACTTCCTATCTATAGCTTTTTGAGCATTAATATCTGTAACAGCACTACCAGAACCTAAATTAGAATGGCTAGAACGTAACGTAGATTTAAATGCTTCAGCCTTATTTTTAACTATATCAACTTTTGTCTGTAATTCTTTATCATTAAAGGATTCTCCGACTTGCAAGCCTTTTGCCTTAGTTTCTATCAGTGATGCAATCTCATAAACTCCTGCAATCAATCCATTATTTTTATTATTACCGTGACTACCATCAGCCTCAATACCACTACCAGAAGTATTAATTTTCTTTCCAATACCTTTAGCAAGCTCATCTATGGCAACAATCAGATTTTTTACCTCTTCAATATTCATTACAAATTCGACAACACCTTTGATATTATCACCTATTCCTTTTAAATTAATAAGTGTTCCATCAGCTGTAGCTGCTTGACCTTCTTTAGGTACAGGCCCTGCATTACCACAGGATATAAATAAAAATAAAGAGATAAATAATGTTGCACAAATACTTTTTATATTTATATTTTTAATATTTATTTTCATATATTACGTGCCTCCTTTCAACCCATCCTTTAAATAAAAGAGGCTAGATAAAATTAAAAGAGAAACAATGTACTCTAAATAGAAAGCAACATGTTCCTCCTAAATGACTCTATTATTTAATTATGAATAGTGTATTAATCCTAATTGTTTACTTTTTAGTTTCAGGAGTATTCCTATCATAAGTTACAGGTATAGTTTCAGGAGTAATATTCATAACATCTTTAACTTTTTTATTAAGTCCTTCATCAATTGTTTTTCTTATTGCTATTGTGAGTGTATTTAATGCTTTAGTTACTGCACCCACTGCTACTCCTTTAACCGCAGCAACATAATCACCATCACTAGAAGTAGCATTAGCAAATTTACCGCCCTTAGTCATTGCTCGCAATGCTATAGCTCCTGCTATAGTGCCATCTTTAGCCTTAAGTAACTTAGCTGCAGCAATGGGCTCACTACCAATCATAGCTTGTAGGATATCAGCTGATTTTTTTGCATTACTAGCAGTACCAGCATTATCAGAAGCAAACAACTTTCCCGCCTCGTCAGTTCCAGTTTTTACTATATTTTTAACTCCATCTATTAATTTAGTAACTTCACTACCGACAGCCTCAGCACCACTAACAGCAGCAATATTGCCAAGTAGGTCGTCATCACTATCAATAGCACCAAAAGCGATTTTCGAACCTTCTATTATATTATTAAGCTTTTCACTAACTAGTTTTTCTACTTCTTTTTCAACAGCATCAGCATTAGGATTATTTGCAGCTTTCATATCAGCAACAAGTTTTTCAAAAGCTGTCTTAGTTCCTTCTATAGTAGTTTGAATCTTTTTAAAGTAATCCGCAACCTCAGACTTCTTAGTTTCAGCATTAAATCCTAAAACACTACCAATTGTATCCCCAAAAGAAGTGAAGATATTTGAGAAGTCATTACCTAAATTAGCAAGTGAGTATAAGAAATCCTTTTCCTTCTGAAGTTTTCCTACTTCACTCTCACCAGAATTATTACAAGAAAGGAAAAGAAAGATAAATAATATTGCACAAATATTTTTTATTCTAATATTTTTAATATTTATTTTCATATATTACGTACCTCCTTTTCCCTATCCTTCAACTAAAGAAACTAGATAGTTAAAATTTTGGAGGAATGAAAAAAAAGCTAAGAGCATTATGCTCCTAACTGTTTATTGACTTTATTTTTTCAGTCATTTAACTTTGAAATTAAATACTAAAGCTTATAACTTTTAAAATTAATTTCCCCCCCTTATCTCTTAACTTATTAAGATTGACTAGAATTTAATGCCTTATCAGGGGTTTTAAGTTTTCGTATTGCTCCATCTACCAAACCATTTGTAACTACGCATCAATTGATTGATTTAAAGCAATAAGTTCTGTTGTTCCATTATCTTTAGAGCCACTATCTTTTACATCTATAGCACTTTTTGCATGCGTATCCGAAGCATCTTTTTTCCAAGATTAGAATGCTGGGTTTTTAATTTATTTAAGAAAGTTTCTGTTTTTGTTTTAGAATCAGCAACTTTTTTCTTCAGGTATATTACTTGCCTCCTTTTCTCTTATTCTTTAAACAAAGGGGCAAGATATAAATATAAAAGAAACAATGCCCTCTAAATAGAAAGCAACATGTTTCTTTTAAATGACTCTATTAATTATTTATAGTGTATTAATCCTGATTGTTTACTTTTCAGTTTCAGGGGTCCTATTATCAGCAATCACAGACGTATTATTAATATTTATATTCATAGCTTCTTTAACAGTTTTAAGTCCTGCATCAAATGTTTTTCTTATTGCTACTGCTAGAGTGTTTAATGCTTTAGTTATTGCACTTATTGCTGCACCCGATATTGCTTTCTTCGCATCAGCATCACTAGCGGAATGATTAGCAAACTTACCACCCTTAGCTATTGCTCTCAGTACGATTCCTCCTGCTATAATTGCACCCTTAGCCTTAATATTAACCTGACCGGCAGCATTATCATGCTTAGCTAACTTCTCAGAATCACCACCCTAACCTTGAGCAATGGCCCGTAAAATATCAGCACCTGTTACTGCCCCCAATGCTTTAACTGCATCAGCTGCTGATTTCCTTGCTGCAGTAGCACTGCCAACAGCAGCATTCGCAAACAATTTCCCTGCCTCACCAGCATTAGTACTTCTTGCAGAATTACCATCTTCAGTCTTCTTATCATCACCCGCCTCAGCATCTCCTTTACATTGAAGTACTATATCTACAATATTGCAAATCCCTTCAATAACAGACTTAACTGAAGCTTCATCAGCCTTAATACCAACACCAGCAGCACCACCATGAGCAACATCATCAATCGAGCCAACTGAAACACCAATAGCATCACTAACAGCCTTAGCTCCTTTTATTATCTTATCAAGTTTTTCAGTAACTAAATTATTTACAGCAGTCTCAACCGCAATAGCACTAGGATTGCCTTTATCTTTCATATTAGAAACAATTTCATTAAGCTTTGTCTTAGTTGTTGTCAAACTATCTTCTATATTCTTAAAGTACTTACCAACCTCAGACTTTTTAGCAGTCTTAGGATCAAAAGTTAAAACACCCTCAATTGTATCCCCAAAAGAAGTAAAAACATCTAAGAATCCTTGTCTTAAATTAGATATAGAGAGTATAGAATCCCTTTGCTTTTCAAGTTCTTCTATCCCATTATTACAAGCAAGGAATAAAGAGATAAATAATGTTGTACAAATACTTTTTATTCTATTATTTAATATTTCTAGTCATATATTACGTGCTTCATCCTCTCCACCCTTTAAAACAAGAGCATAGATATAAATAAAAGAGAAACACCCTCCTTGAATCAAAAGAGAAATGTTCCTCTTAAACGACTTTATTATTTAATTTACTTTACTTTTTACCTACTTAGTAACTCCAGATTCACCTGTGTCTCCTGACACATTTCCTTGTTTAACTGTTGCCAATGTTTCACTAATTGTTTTTAAACCACTATCAACAGTATTTCTTATTGCAATTATAAGAGTACTTAATACCTTATTTACTGCATTAGCTGCTGCACCATTTATTGCATTAGCAGATTTATCTTCACCGATCTTAACAGTAAATTTACCACTCTTAGCTATAGCTCTTAAGGCTATTCCTGCTGCTATAACTGCATCTTTCTTTGCTTCAGTAGTAGTAATGATTTGACTAGTTTCTTGTTTAGCAGCAGCAATGTCAGCAGCATGTTTTGCAGTCGCAATAGTAGCTGCAGAAGTAGTATCACCAGAATTTGCTATAGCTTGTAATATATCAGTACCTGTTACAGCTCCAATAGACGCACTTGCTGCAGCCGCATGTGTTTCATCACCATCACTACCACCACTACCTTGACCAAACAACTTACCAATTGACTGTTTCTCTGAATCTCCAGTCTTAGTAGCTCCTGCATCTCCTTCACCTTTCTTTAAAACTATGTCAACAATTGTTTTAACTCCTTTAACAAGTGCGTTAACACTGTTGGCATCTGCAGGTATAGCATTCTGACCTGCAACAGCGTCTCCAATCTTACCATCACCTGTAGCACCACTAGCAGCTGTCTTAGCTCCTTCTGAAATTTTGTCTAATGTCTCAGCGATAAATTTATCAATAACTGTTTTAACTTTTACATAATTACCATTTTGAGCAACTTCTGCTTGCAACTTTTCCTTAACTAATGTCATAGTTTTTTCAATAGCAGTAAAATATTTCCCTATATCACTCTTTGGTGTATCAGCTTTAATACCAAAAGTATTAGTAATATATATCAGAAAAAGAAGCAAAAATATCTAAGAAACCTTGTCTTAAATTAGATATAGAGAGTATAGAATCCCTTTGCTTCTCAAGTTCTTCTATTACTCCACTATTACAAGAAAAGAATAAAGAGATAAACAATGTTGCACAAATACTTTTTAATCTTATATTTTTAATATTTATTTTCATATATTGCATGTTTCCTTTTACTATATCCCTTAAGTAAAGTGACAAAATAGTTAGTACAAACTTTGAATAAAGTCAATAAAGAAAGCTAGGAGCATAGTGTTCTTAGCTTTCTTTATTGACTTTATTTCTTACAATTCATTGTTTTTAAATTAAAAACTAATCTTAGAATTATTACTTATATAATTTATTCTTTAGTTAACTTTGATAGTTTCCGCCTTATCAGAAGTTGCTGTAAGTTCTTTCACCACAGATTTTAATATCCCCTGAGTACTATCTACTAAAGCATCAATTGCGGTGTTTATTTTAACAAGCTCAGAAGCCCCGTTCTCTCCACTTGATTGCTTAATTCTATCTATAGCTTTCTGTGCATTATCATCAGTAGCAGCTCCACTAGAAACTCCTAAAACACTGTTTTTAGACTTTAATGTACTTACAAATGTTTCAGTTGAAGTTGTCACCGCACTAATTTTCGTATCTAATCCTTTACCCTGAAGTGAGTTTGAAACTCGTAAAGCTTTTGATCGTTTGATTATATCTAATGCAAGACTATAAACTCCTGATAACAATGAATTATTTTTATCACTGTCAGACGCTAGATCTGAACTCTGAATTTTCTTTCCAATACCTTTAGCAAGCTCATCTATGGACTTAATCAAAGCTTCTATTTCTTTAACACTTTCTGAAAAAGCAATAACCTCGCCTATCTTTTCACTTATCTTTCTTAAGTCAATAACTGCTCCATCAGCAGTAGCTGCTTGCCCATCTCTAAGCTCTGGTCCTGCATTATTACAAGAAAGGAATAGAGAGATAAATAACGTTGCACAAATACTTTTTATCCTAATATTTTTAATATTTATTTTCATATATTACGTGCCTCATTCTTTCATATTCTTGAATAAAGAGACTAGATATAACAAAAAGGAAAACAGCTCCTAATAAGAAGTGCTTTCCTCAAATAACTTTATTATTGAGTTTGCTTATTTTTATTAAACTCTGATTATTTACTTACTAGAACCAGATTCACTAGTTGCAAGGGTATCATTAATATTTATCTTCATTGCATCCCTAACAATTTTAAATCCCTCATCAATTGTCTTTCTTACTGCAGTAGTTAGAGTATCTAATGCTTTAGTTACTGAACTTGTTGCTGCTCTCCTAATTGACTCCTCAACACTAGAACTACCATTGGCAAACTTACCATCCTTAACCATCGCTCTTAAAGCTATACCTCCTGCTACTGCTGCATCTTTGGGAGAAGTAACACTAAGACTACCAACAACAGTTTTATGATTAGGTAATTTGGCAGCCTCACCACTAGCACCTTTAGCTATAGCTTGTAATATGTCAGCTCCAGTTACCGCCCCTACTGCTTTAGAAGCATCAGCTGCTGCTTTTTTATCATTAGCAGCAATATTAGTATCAGTAGCAAATAATTTACCTACATCACCAGCATTAGCACCCCTTGCACTAGCAATATCATCAGCCTTATTCTCATCTCCTGCTTCAGCATTGCCTTCATCATTTTTAAGCACTATATCTACTATATCTTTAATGCCCTTTATTAATTTCTCAACCTCAGTACCAGCAACACCACCTTGACTTTGAGCAGCAACATTACCAAGTAGGTCATTACCTGTAATACCAATAGCCTCACTAGCCGTTTTTGCTCCTTCAATTATCTTATCAAGAGTTTCTTTAACCAATTTGTTAACAGCAGTCTCAGCTGCAGTAGCATTAGGATTTCCTTTATCCTTCATATTAGACACAATTTTTTCAAGCGATGTTTTAGTTGTTGTTAAATTATTTTCTATATTCTTAAAGTACTTACCAACATCAGACTTCGTAGTCTTAGTATTAAACCCTAAAACACTCCCAAGTGAATCCCCAAAAGAAGTAAAGACAGATAAGAAGTCATTACCCAAATTAGCAAGTGAAGATAAGAACTGATTTTTCTTCTCAAGTTCTTCTATCCCATTATTACAAGAAAGGAATAGAGAGATAAATAATGTTGCACATATACTTTTTATATTTATACTTTTAATATTTATTTTCATATATTACGTGCCTCCTTTACCTTTCTTTAACTAAAGAGGCTAAACACAAATAAAAAAAGGAAAACTGCTTCTCATATAGAAAAGTATTTTCCTTAAATGATTTTATTACTTAATTTATGCACTTCCTATTATTTATTTAGTAGCATTACCAGTTTCACTAATTACAGGAGTAGTTTCAGCATTAAGCTTCATAGCATCTTTAACAGCCTTAAGCCCTTCATCAATTGTTCTTCTTATTGCTATAGTTAGAATATCTAATGCCTTAGTTACTGCACTTATTGCTGCGCCTTTAACTGCAGCAGAAACATCAGCTTTAGCACCACCAGTAGGCCCAGAGAATTTACCATTTTTAGTCATTGCTCTTATTGCAATAGCACCTGCAACTTCTGCATCTTTAGCTCCATCAGCAGCAGCGACATTACTATTCACGGAAGCATTCTTAGCTAACTCGGCTGCTTTGCCACTAACACCTTTAGCAATAGCTTGTAATATGTCAGCACCTGTTACCGCTCCCACTGCTTTAGATGCATCTTTAGCTGCTTTAGCTGCATCACCAGGAGCACCTGCACTATCACTACCAAACAATTTACCTGCACCAGCTGCAGCAGTAGCTCTTAAAGCACCAGCATTACCATTAGACTCATCAACAGAAGTTTTAGCATCTCCTGCATCAGGATTTCCCTCTTTTACCCCAAGCACCACTTCTACTATATCTTTAATTCCCTTTACTAAGCTATCAACACTCTCACCCTTAGAGCCACCATTAGTATCAGCAACATCACCAAGTGGTTTGTCATCAGTACCAACAGCATCACTAGCAGTTTTTGCACCTTCAATTATATTATTAAGTGTATTATCAATTAATGTCTTTACAGCACTCTCTACCGCAGTAGCATTAAGATTTCCTTGTGCCTTCATATTATCAACAATTGTATTAAGCTTATCTTTAGTACCTTGTACAGTATCTTGAATTTTATTAAAGTAGTTAGCAACATCTGATTTCTTAGACCCTTCCTTAAACCCTAAAACACCACCAAGAGAATCCCCAAAAGAAGTGAATACAGATAAAAAGTCATTACCTAAATTAGCTAAAGAGGATAAAAACTGATTTCTCTTTTCAAGTTCTTCTATTCCATTATTACAAGAAAGGAATAAAGAGATAAATAATGTTGCACAAATTCTTTTTACTCTTATATTTTTAATATTTATTTTCATATATTACGTGCCTCCTTTCTTCCCTTTCCCTTAACTAAAAAGGCTAAACATATAAAAAAGGAAAACTACTCTCATATAGAAAAGTGTTTTCCTTAAATAAATTTATTATTTAGTTTACTTACTTTTTATTATTTATTTAGTAGCAGTACCAGATTGTGTAGAATTAGTTCCAATAGCTTCTGAATATTTCATTTCCTTAACTGCTTTCCTTAGCTTATCTAAATTGCTTTCTACTGTTTGCCTAATTATTAAATTAAGTATTCCTAATACCTTATTTACCGCACTTGTGGCAGCGCCTTTAACTGCTCCTTCATCACCACTAGCAGCACTAAATTTACCACCTTTAATCATTGCCTTTAATGCCACAGCTGCTGCTAAGTCTGCATTACTTTTGGCACCAGCAGTATTATCAGCTTTATCATTAGAAGCAGCTAGTCCTCCAGCTTCATTAGTAGTATCAGTTTTAAGCTTAGCACCAACAGTAGCAATGGCATGCTTAATTTTATTAATTATTGCCCATGGATCTGCTTTTGAAACTTCAACTGCTAGCTTATCACCTGCACCAGCTTGAGCATGACCACTATTATGCCCCCCAAAGGTAGCAATAGCATCAGTTTGAGCAGAAGCCTTAGCTATTTCACTCCCAGCATTTCCAGGTTCAATCTTTACTCCAGACTCCTCTGCTACTTCAATAATTGAACTTACACTTTTAATTACAGTGTCAACTTCAGCTTTATCAGCTGCACTAGGAGCACCTCCAGAATTAGCAATACCAATTGGGTCACTATCATTAGTTACGCCAGCAAGTTTGCTTACAGAATCAATTAATTTCGTAAGTACGTCACTAGCACTATTAATAACAGTCTCTACTCCTGTAGTATCAGCATGGGGAGTAGAAGTTATATCCTTTGTTAAACCATCCAATTTACCTTTAATATTTTCTAATCCTTTTTTTATTTTTTCAAAATGTTTTCCTACTGCACTTTTTGGGTCACCAGATTTAACAGCATTAAATCCTAATGCGTCTCCTACGGTATTTCCAAAGGAACCTAATATTTCTTGAAACCCATGACCTATATTGACAAGAGAATCAAAGAAAGTATTTCTCTTCTCAAGTTCTTCTATTACTCCACTATTACAAGAAAGGAATAAAGAGATAAATAATGTTGCACAAATACTTCTTACTTTAATATTTTTAATATTTATTTTCATATATTACGTGCCTCCTTTTTCCCACCCTTTAACTTAAAAAGATTAGATATCAAAAAGGAAAACAACTCTCTTATAAGAGCTCTGTTTTCCTCAAATGACATTATTATTTTTATACTAAATTTTAATTGGTCCCTAGCTCCAGGAAATTTACTATCAACAGTTATTAGCACAGCACTATAAAAAATACTGATATATATATATATATATATATATATTCTGAATACTACTTATATACATAATGCCTTTTTCGCTTACTTAACCATAGTACATCCAAAAAGCAGGAATTCCTACAAGATATTCCTGCATATCAAAAGTTATAAAATCTTAATAAAATATGACAATTAAATCGATACACTAATATTAATTTGTAGGTTTTACTTCACTGGTAGAATTTTCTTTTATGCACTCACTAACATCTTTTAAACATTTATCAACTGTTCTTCTTATAATAGAAACTATCTCATTTACAATTTTAGAAACTGACCCTATTAATATTGAATTCACTTCTTTTGCTTTCGCACCACCAGAAATGAGCAGCTAATTTACCACTCTGAGCCATAGCTCTTAATGCCAAACCAGCTGCTATCGCTGATGCATTTGTATTAACATCACTACCAAGATCGTTAGCACCACTGGCAGTAGAAATAGCAATTTCAAAAGCATTTGTTGCATTTTGTATCTGAACAGCCTGACCACTACTTTTACCCTTAACTGCTTCAATTGCCGCCAATATATCTGCACCGTTTGCCGCAATAACTGCTCTTTGAGCTCCTTTCAGTGCATTTTCAACATTTGGTGTATTAGCAGTGCTGTTATTATGAAATAACTTTCCAACTGCTCCAGAGTCCTCAATAGTTTTCACAGCCTTTCCTTCTAAAGGAATCTCAGTTTTCTTTGCTGCTCCATAAATAAAGTTAATCCCTTCAACAAGATTCTTTATACTTCCTGTATCTGCTGCCTTTGCATCCTTATCCCCACCAGTATCATCAGCATTAGCAGTAGCGTCCTTAATTTTATCTACTCCATTAACTATATTTTCTAAAGTATTAATTACCTTAGTAATTTCTTCATCAGCTTTATCTTTTTTTATTAAACTAAATTGTTCATTTTCTTTAAGCTCTTTTAATTTATCTTTAACTTCACTAACTGCTTTTCCAAGCTTACCTAATTGTTCACCAACTTCCTTTTTAGTTGTAGTTGCAGTAATACCAAAAGCATCAGTAAACATATCAGAAAAAGAAGTAAAAATATCTAAGAAGTTTTGTCTTAAATTAGATATAGAGAGTATAGAATCCTTTTGATTTTGAAGTTCTTCTATCCCATTATTACAAGAAAGGAATAGAGAAATAAATAATGTTGCACAAATACTTCTTACTTTAATATTTTTAATATTTATTTTCATAAGTTATAGTGCCCCTTTTTACCTTAAATACAATAAAAAAAAAGGCAACCTAAGATATATATCTAAGCTTGCCCTCTACTCTCACTTTTAAGTAATTAATCTAATTATCCTATTTTATTGATTGATTATCATCTGGTTTTGCTTTTCTTGCATCATCTATTTTTTGTTTAGCTGTTCCAAGCACATTCTTTACTGTATTTTTGATTATATCTTTTACTGCTACTAACAACTTATTTGCTGCAGCTACTCCTACCGCTTGTGCTGCTTTTTCATCATCTGAACCATTTGAAGCCAATGTACCTGCCTTAACTAATGAACGTAAGGCTATCCCTCCTGCTACTGCTGCTGCCTTTGCATCACCTGAGCCACCTCCTACTCGATCCCTTTGTCCTCCTTTTGCAAATGCCAACGCACTCGTACCGTCATCTGCATTGCTTGCGACTCCTGTAGTTGCATCACTTTCTTTTGATACAACTATTGATTCCAGCATCTCTTCTCCACTTACTGCTGATACTATTAATGCTGCTTTAGATCCAACTTCTGTTCCTGGAGCTTGATCTGTACCTAATATTTTAGCTCCATCTTTTGCATCAACTCCTATTGAAGTCTTTTTCAATGTTACATTACTTGAAATCAAATCCTTAACTTGCTGTGTCTTAGCTATCTCTACTATTCCCTTTAATGCATTATATACATTCTTTAATGCACTATCATCTGTTGATACTCCCTTTTTAGCACTAGTTTCTACATCACCTACTGGCTTAGAATCACCTACTGTTCCTAAAGAATCTAAATGTCCTTTTAATGTACCTAGCACTTCCTTAGCTGTATCAACTGCACTTCTAATTGCTAAGGCCATTGGTCCATCTGTAGCTCCTTCTACTTCTGACTTTTTTGCTACTTTTTCTAATTCTGCTGCTGTTTCTCCAAGTTTCTTCCCTAGATCGCTAAAATATTTTCCTACATCTTCTTTCTTAGTTGTATCTTTAGTTACCCTAAAACCTAATGTATCTGATACGAGAGACATAAAAGAATAAAAAGCATTCTCAGTACTTCTACCTACGTCCATTAGTACTTCAGTCAACCTATTCTCAGCTTCTGCATTCTCCCCTGAATTATTACAAGAAAGTAATAAAGAGATAAACAACGTTGCACAAATGCTTTTAACTCTAATATTTTTAATATTTATTTTCATATATTACGTGCCTCCTCTATTCCCATCCCTTAATTAAAAAGATTAGACATAAATAAAAGAGAAACAACTCTACCTCATGAAGAGAACTGTTTCCCTTTAATAACTTTATTATTTAGTTATATATTCTTTATTAATTCTTAACTTTTAGCTTCAGAACCATCCTTATCAGAAATTAAAGGAGTATCATTAGGCTCAATTTTTATTGCTTCTTTAACAGTTTTAAGTCCCTCATCAATTGTTTTCTTTATTGCTATAGTTAATGCATTTAATGCCTTAGTTACTGCACTTACTGCTACTCTTCTCACTGAAGTAGAAACATCAGCACTACTACCATTAGCAAATTTACCACCCTTAGCCATAGCTCTTAATGCTATTCCTCCTGCTATAACTGCATCATTCTTACTATTACCAGCATTACCATTACTATTATTGTGTTTAGCTAACTTTGCAGCATCACCATTATCACCTTGAGAAATCGCTTTTAAGATATCAGCCCCAGTTACTGCTCCAACAGCTTTTGCTGCATCAGCTGCTGCCTTCTTAGGAGAACTACCAGCATTAGAACTATCATCAAACAGTTTCCCTGCTTCACCCTCACCATTTCCGGTCCTTGCTCCAAGATCATCTGCTTTGTTCTCGGTACCAGCATCAGGTTTACCTTCTTTAAGTACAACTTCTACAATTGATTTAATTCCTTTTACTAAATTATCAACTTCCCCACCAGCAATACCCGAAGCATCTCCAGTAGCAACATTAGCAATTGGATCACTAGCAGAACTAATAGCATCGCTAACAGTCTTAGCACCTTGAATTATCTGATCAAGTTTTTTATTTAAAGCTGCTACAGCAGCTTCTGTCCCAGAAGCATTAGAGTTATTCTCATTTTTCATATCAGTAACAATTGTATTAAGCTTACCCTTAATTCCTTCTACAGTTTCTTTTACTGTTTTAAAATAATCTCCAATCTCAGACTTTTTAGTTTCAGACTTAAAGCCTAAAACACCACCAAGTGAATCTCCAAAAGAAGTAAAAATATCTAAAAAGCTTTGTCTTAAATTAGATATAGAGAGTATAAAATCCCTTTGTTTTTCAAGTTCTTCTATTCCATTATTACAAGAAAGAAATAAAGAGATAAATAATGTTACACAAATACTTCTTACTTTAATATTTTTAATATTTATTTTCATATATTACGTGCCCCTTTCTTCCCTATCCTTTTACTAAAGAGGCTGAATACAAATAGAAGGCAACCTAGACGAATATCTAAACTTGCCTTTTAATCTCGTTCTTTAATTTAATAATCTAATATCCAACTATTTATCCTCTTAATTTGGCTTATCTTGCCGATTGTTACTTGATTCTGCAATTGGTTCTTTTGGCTCTCTTGCTTTATCTATTTCTACTTTTACTTTTTCAAGAACATTCTTTACTGTCTTTTTAATTATATCTTTTACTGCTACTAATAACTTATTTACAGCTGTTATTCCTATTCCTTGTACTCCCTCTTTTCCTCCCTGTGTACCAACTCCCTTACTTGCTCCGGCTGCTAGTATCCCATCTTTAACTAACGATCGTAATGCTATCCCTCCTGCTAACTGCAGCTGCTTTAGCCTCCGCTTTATTCAGCTCAGTATTTGTTCCGCCCATTGCAAATTCCAATGGAATTGTAGTGCCACTTGCAGTACCTACTGCCTTAACATGATTTTCTTGCGATACAACTATTGATGCTAGCATCTCATTACCACTTACACTTGCTAGTATTGCTGCTGCTTTACCTGCAGAATTTGCATCTGGATTACCAGTTGTAGGCAATATCTTGGCTCCATCCTGATTACCTGAATTCAATGTTATATTGCCTGCTTCTAATGGTTTAACACCTGCACTTGTCGTAGCTATATTCACTATTTCTTTTAATGCTCTATATAAGTTTCTTAATGAACCATCATTTGCTGCTGTTCCTTTTGTTTGAGTATCTGTTGCATCACCTACTGACTTAGAATCACCCACTGTTCCTAACAAATCTAAATTTGTTTTTAATGTGCTTAAAGTAGCCTTATCAGCCTCAACTGATTCTCTAATTGACTTGTTTAATAGGCCATCTTTATCCACCTCTCCTGTTGCTTTCACTGCTACCTTTTCTAACTCATCTAATGTTTTTCCAAGCTTCTTTCATAGACCAATAAAATAGTCTCCTACCTGTTGCTTAGTTGTAGTTACTTTAATATCAAAAGAATCAGTAAACATATTACCAAAAGAAGCAAAAATATCTAAGAATCCTTGTATTAAATTAGAAATAGAGAGTATAGAATCCCTTTGTTTCTGAAGTTCTTCTATTACTCCACTATTACAAGAAAGGACAAGAGAGATAAATAATGTTGCACAAATACTTTTTATATTTATATTTTTAATATTTATTTTCATATATTACTCGCCTCCTTTTACCTCCCCTTTAAACAAAAAGGCTAAACAAACAAAGGAAAACAATTCCTATACAAGAGAAATGTTTTCCTAAAATAACTTTTACTATTTAATTTATGTATATTCTTATTCAATCTTTGATTATTTGCCCTGAGGCTTTGAAGCGCCCGTATCAGCAGTTAAAGAAGTCGCATTAGCACCAAGTTTCATAGCTTCTTGAACTTTTTTAAGTCCTGCATCAATTGTTTTTCTTATTGCTACAGCTAATGTATTTAATGCCTTAGTTATTGCACTTACTGCTACTCCCTTCACTGTATCAGTAACATCATTACCACTATTACCATTAGCAAATTGACCACCTTTGGCCATTGCCCTTAGTGCTATAGCTCCTGATATAGTACTATCTTTAGCATTACTTGCTACACTAGCAATAGCTGCATTATTTTTAGCCAATTTAGCTGCAACATCATTTTTAACCATAGCTTGTAATATATCAGCACCAGTTACAGATCCAACAGCTTTAGCTGCATCAGCTGCCACTGTTTTAGCATTCGAATCAGGTCCAGTAGTTCCATCAAATAATTTCACTGCCCCATCATCAGCCCTTGCGCTACCAGTCTGAGCCTTATTGGTATCACCAGCATCATGGTTACCTACATTTCCAAGTACCACCTCTATTATACCTTTCATTCCCTCTATTAGTCTATTTAGTTTATTAACGTCACCAGTATCACCTTTAGCAGCAGGAGCACTAACATTAGCAGAAATAACATTACCAATCAGTTCAACACCTTCAGTACCAATAGCATTACCAACAATTTTCGCTCCTTCCCCAATTTTTTCTATAGTTTTAACCAATTCGTTAACAACGGTCTCTATCTTTGCATAATTCTCATTTTTAGCAACTTCAGATGTCAATTTCTCTTTAACTTTTTTCATAGTCTCTGCTATTTGAGTAAAATAACCACCAATTTCTGATTTTTTAGTATCAACTTTAATACCCAATGCATCTGTAAACATATCTCCAAAAGAAGTAAAAATATCTAAGAAGTCTTGTCTTAACTTAGATATAGAGGATATAGAATCCCTTTGCTTTTCAAGTTCTTCTATCCCATTATTACAAGAAAGGAATAGAGAGATAAATAATATTGCACAAATACTTTTTATACTAATATTTTTAATATTTATTTTCATATATTACGTGTACCCTTTTCCCTACCTTTTAAATAAAGGAGATAAACAAACAAAGGAAAACAACCCTCATATAGAAAACTGTTTTCCTTAAATGACTTTATTCTTTAGCATTAACTTTTTTTATTAATAATCTTTTACTGCTGTGTACTAGATGTTGCTTCTGCTGTTTTAATAACTGCTACGGAATGATCTTCTTGTGTAACTGTAGCAAGAGCATCATTTATCTTTTTTAAACCACTATCAACAGTATTTCTTATTGCAATTATTAGAGTACTTAATGTTTTACTTACTGCACTAGCTGCCGCGCCATTTACTGCATGAACAACTTTCTTATCATTATTAGCAGCAAATTGACCCCCTTTAGCCATTACCCTTAATGCTATACCTGCTGCAATAACAGCATATTTCTTTGCTACATTAAGAGTCTGAGTATTTTGTTTTTGAGCAACAGCAATACTTGCTGCATCTTGTGCTGAAGTAATAACAGGAGTCCCAGAAACATCACCAGACTTAGCAATGGCCCGCAATATATCAGCACCACTCACTGCTCCTACTGATGCACTAGCTGCTGCTACGGTTTCAGTAGCAGCAGATTTCTGACCAAACAACTTGCCAATTTCCTTGTTTTCATTCTGCGTTGTTTTAGTAGCCTCTGCACTACCCTCACCATCTTTCAAAACCACACTAACCATTGTCTTAATTCCTTTAACAAGTGCGTTAACGCTTTCAGCTTGTGCAGGTTCAGCTTCCTGGCCACTAGATTCAGAAGCATTACTAATAACACCGGCATCTCCAACTCCGATTGCTGCTTTTTTAGAGCCTTCTGCAATTTTGTCTAATACGTCAATAATAAACTTATCAACAACTGCTTTAACCTTTTCATAACCATTCTTAGCAACTTCAGCTTGCAACTTCTCTTTAACTGATATCATAGTTTTTTCAATATTAATAAAATACTTACCTATATCTTCCTTTTTAGTATCTGCTTTAATATCCAATGTATCTGTAACCATATCACCAAATGATACAAAAACATCTAAGAAGCCCTTGCCTAAATTAGCAAGTGAGGATAAGAAATCTTTTTCCTTTTGAAGGTCTTCTATTCCATTATTACAAGAAAGGAATAGAGAGATAAATAATGTTGCACAAATACTTCTTACTCTAATATTTTTAATATTTATTTTCATATATTACGTGAACCCTTTTCCTTTAAAAAGGCTAAATATAAATAAAAACCAAAAATATAGATATATTAACCCTGCAGATACTAAATAAAATGCAATAAGTTTTTGTAATGATCTTTAACGAAAAGATTTATTGATTTGGATAAGAAAACAACTGATATATAAACAATTAAATAAGGGAATTACTTAAATGAAAATTATTTAAGTATTAAGGCTATAAAACCACCAAGTATTGTTAACCATAATGCAAAGGTTAAACTAAATATCCATTTATTATTCTTTTCTAAATTAGATATATCTTTTTTAAGTTCTATCTTATTAATCTCCATATCTTTTCTAACGAGAGAAATCTCATTGCTAATAAACGCAATATCTGATTTTAATTCATTTCTAACAATGTCTATCTTTATATTTAGATTATTCTCAACAGTATCAATTTTGCTATCAAGATCATCTTTAATATTACTAAGCTTATCTTCTAAATGTTTTAATTTTATGTCAAAATTCTCTTTAAGATACTCAATATCTTTATAAGTAAGCTCATTATGATAATATCTAAAAGAAAGGTCAGCAGCAATGTCTCTATTAATCCCAGCTTTAATCAGTTCAGCTATAACCATTTGTTGTGTAATCACAGGTTGTGCATATCCCATAAGAATCTCCTTATTTAACTATTATATAACATTTTAAATTAAATAGTACATTTATTTTAATAAAAGGCGATTTAATAAAAAGAGTATTTAAGCTTAAAAAGCAAACGTTAGTAGATTAAATAAAAATTTAAGGGTGTATTATTCAGAAGATTTATTCAAGACTATTTGGAATAATTAATGTTCTTATATCGAACCCAAAGATGACTCTCATCACTTTTTATGTTAGGGTTGGGGATAGTTTATTCAAACAGGTGGGTATAATTAATACATTTTTTTTACCGATGATCACAATGGGTAATATATTTGCTCTTTACTTTAACATCAACAACTTTATCACTAGACTTAGCTATAGCTTTTAGCATATAAGCCCCACTCACTGCACCCATAGATGCTCCCGCCGCTATAGGTTTCTCTTCTGCTCCATTACCAGTACTATCCCCAAATAATTTTCCTATTTTCTGCTTATCTTTAGCAAAAGGATCAGTTATATCTTTTTCTCCATCACCTTCTTTAAGTACCACTTCCACAATAGTTTTTATTCTTTTAACTAAGCTTCCAACACTAATTGCATCTCCTCCTTTACTACTATTAGAAGATTTTCCTATATCTCCTAAATTACCATTAGCATCTTTAATGCCACTAGCAGCTGCTATTGCTCCTTTCTCAATTTTTTCTATAGTTTGAATAAATGCATTAACCCTTCCTTTTACCTTTTCATAATTACCATTTTCAGCCATAATAACATTTAGTTTTTCTTTAACTGTTTTCATAGTTGTCGCAATAGCAGTGAAATAATTTACTATATCGCTTTTTTTAGTCTCAGCTTTAATACCAAACGCATCAGTAGCCATATCACCAAAAGAAGTGAAAACATCCAAGAAGTCATTACCTAAATTAGCAAGTGAAGATAAGAAGTGATTTCTCTTCTCAAGTTCTTCTATTCCATTATTACAAGAAAGGAATAGAGAGATAAATAATGTTGCACAAATTCTTTTTATTCTAATTTTCATATATTACGTGCCTCATCTTTCCCTATTCCTTAACTGCTTTTCTTGCTTCCTCTAGCTTGCTTTCTACTGTTTTTCTAATTATCAAATCAAGTGTTCCCAAAACCTTATTTACAGCAATTGTTGCTACAGCTTTAACCGCACTAATGTCACCAGCATTAGCATTCAATTTGCCATTCTTAATCATAGACTTAAGTGCAACAGCTGCTGCAAAGTCTGCCTTGTTCGCTGCGGTAGCACCATTATTTCCAACAGCATTAGCACCATGTTCAGCATTATCATTATCAGCTGAGGCAGTATCATTTTTAGTTGTAGCATTTTTAATCTTATCAATCATTGCCCACGGATCAGCTTGAGATACTTCACCAGCCAACTTAGCAACAGTACCAGCAGCAGTTACAGTAACGCCACCAAGCATAGCAGTTGGAGAATCAGAATTTTTTCTACAGGACTACCTTCTTTACCCTTACTGTCCTCAATCTTTACACCAGAGGCAGTGGCAGTCTTAATTATTTCTTTAACTCCTGAGATAAAAGCTTCAACATTATCTCTATTAGCTGGTGCAGCAGCAGGAGCAGCATTATGGCCAATATCATCAGTGTCACCACTAGTAGCACCAACAAGTTTAGTTACAGATTCAATTAGTTTTTCAAAAACACCACTTGAGTTTTTAATTGCATCTTCAACACCTTTAGTATCAGCATTCTTTGTTTCAGATATCTTACCTGAGAGCTCTTTTAATTTATTCTTAGTATTTTCTAATCCTTTTTTTACCTTATCAAGGTGTTTCCCAACTGCACTTTTATTATCACCAAATTTTACTACAGTAAGACCTAAAGCATCACCAAGAGCATTCCCAAAGGAACCAAAAATCTCTTGAAATCCATGTCCTATTTTGACAAGAGAGTCAGAAAAAGTATTTTTCTTCTCAAGTTCTTCTATCCCATTATTACAAAAAAGGAATAGTAATGCACAAATTACTTATATTCTCTTTGATTTTAGTCAGTTTTATTCATATCTGCATTTCCCTTATCTTTTAACACCACGTCAATTATTGTTTTAATTCCCTTAACAAAAGCAGCCATTATTGGCTTAATAAAATATGTAATACTCTAACGATAACTGCAAAATTACTACCCTTTTTCACTTTTTACTGATTTTGGACCAAATCAATACATAAAAATACAAAAATCTTAGAGCTTGATTAACAATTCTTAGTAGAATTGTTAATCAAGCTCTAAAGGCTATTAGAAACCGATCATCTAAAGGTAGTCCTAAAATGAATAGCACTACTGATAAATAATATACACCGAATTTAAAATAAAATCAACATTGATTAATGAAAACTCTTTTGGTTCATAAAAAATTTAATTATTATTTCTATAATAACTAACATAGTTATTGATAATTATATCAATCAAATAAGATATAATTTCTTATTTTAAAATTTTTTAGTAGTATTGAATGATTACTTTTTATTGCTTTAAGTAAAATTTTTGATATGTTAATCATTTGATATTTTAATAAGTTCACTTTTTTCATTAAAACTTTAAAATCATAATTGTCAATATAAGTTAAAATGAATATCGTTGTTATTTCAATAAAAACCTTATTTAAAAAGCCCATTCTTTAAAGCTTTTATTCTGTATATTATATATGCTAAATTATTCACTAACACCTTTCATACTTAGCCCTTTAAACTGTTAAATTCATTTACTAATTTTTTTAATATTTTTTTTTCATCTGAAAAAAGTTTATCTAATATAAATTCTGTAAGTTTTACATTTTTTTTATAAAAATCATAACTTTCTTGATTCTTAAGTTGCAATTTTAATGGTTTTATAGAACTTAGTTTTGAAGACTTACTTCCCGTTGCTAAATTCACCACATCTCTATAAACACTTTTAAATCCCTTTTGCTTAATATCTTCTATACTTACGCTCCCATCTAATACTTTTTTATAGATTTTTAAGTATAGAAAAGCTTGACTTCTAGATATTATGAATTCTGATAAAAAATCTTCAAATTTTTTGTAACCGTCAATAAGATAAAGTTTTTTTCCTCTTATTTGATGAAGAATCTGCATTGTTTTGATTTTATTATCAATATCATGTATCACAATCCTACGCAATTGATCCTTATAACTTCTATATTCAAGTTCTTCATTCTCAAAGTATTGAATACTACTTTTCCTAGTATTTAAAATAATTTCTTTTGTTCTTGACCCTACCATTCAAAACTCCTAAATTTTTATTATCTTTAAAAAAAGTCTGCCGGCAGACTTTTTTTAAAGTATACTCTCCAGTGCACTCTTTATCTCTGTGTAAAATATTTCTTGACTATTAGGTTCTCTTAATTCATTAATAAAAACTTTAATACCGTTAGAAAAATGAACCCTACCCTTAATAAAATTGTTGTATTCTATACTCAAAAGCTTTTCAATGTCCTTGAAAGTATTTCTATTTTTGATAAATTGATTTTCTATTATCGACACTTCTATATTTTTTTTTCTGATCATTTCAACTTCTCTTATTTCATCCATCAATATAGGAAATGATTCTACTGCCCATCTTTCAGTTTGAATAGGCACTACAACTTTATCTGTAACATTTAGGGCATTATATATTAAAGAACTTAAACTAGGTGGTGTATCAATTATTACATAATCAAAATTATAATTAGATAAATTTTTATCAAAATAAAACTCTAATATAAGTTCTTTGTAAAGAATATTCTCTTTTTCAAATTTACATAGAATTGGATGCGATGGAACTATGTACATATTATCATTAATCCGGTTCAAAAATTTGTCAAAAACAACTTTTTGTTCTCTTTTTAAGAGATAATAAACATTATTATCGTTAATATTTTTTATATATTTTAAAAAATAACTAGTTAAACTATTTTGTGGATCCAAATCTATTAATAATATTTTTTTATCCATATCTTTTAAGAGGTAACTAAATACGATGGATATCATACTTTTTCCAACACCACCTTTAATAGATGCAATGGTGATTATTGTAGTTTTTTTTCTATCCATTTTTTTATAAGACTCCCATCTGTTAACTTTTTATCATAAAACTCATATACTTGTTTTTCTAGACTTGTGAATTTTTCAACTAAAGATTTATAATATTTCGTATCAATCTTTTCTTTTTTTAGTAAACGAGCAAGTCCTTTAATATAACAACAAACACTTCCTTTTTTAAATCTAAACTCTATGTAATAAACTTTCGAAAACGTAGACATTTTCAAAATGCCGTTTTCCTCATATTTTTTTACAACATTCTGTACTGGTTTTCTATAACCATAGAAAATACCTAAGAATTTATCATTGTATCTTATAGAAAAAAGATTAAGTGCTTTTATTTTGTCTTGGTTAAATAGTTCTCTAAACGAAATAAAGAATTTGTTTTTTTGTCTTCTATGAATTCCAAATATATATAAATCATTCATAATTTTTGTATGATATATTGTCCTGTTGTTTTTACTCTCTATTTTTATGAAAATAGGCCTATCCTTTTTCACTTTAATTTCTAATTTCTTTTTTTTGAGACGTTCTAATATATTATCCATGCTTAATCCTTAACTGGTAATATTTTCAAATTTTCCTGATTTTAAGTAATTTATATTACTATTTATAATGCTTAAAAGTTCATAATAATAATGGCTATTGAATAGCTTATTATATTCCAACTTGTCTTGTTTATTTAAGTAATCTTTTAAGATTTGTATATCTATTTTATGCTTAAACTGATCAAGAAGTATACTAAACACATTATTTTTAACTTCTCTCTCATCCTTTTTTTTAGTTGATTCAGTATTTGTTATTGACTTTTTAAGTTTTTTTATGATTTTTTCTAAATCATCGTATTTGTTATTTTCTATAATGAAGTGAGGTTTATTTTTATAATGATTATATATGTTTTGAATTTGAACTGTTAGTTGTTTTTCATCATATCCTTTATTTTTTAAACCAATAAATATTTCAGAAAGTATCCTATTTAATTCTAGTCTTTTATTTATAGTTTTACTTTTTCTTATTTTAATATCATCCTTTTTTTTGTATATATCATTTTGAATTAAATTTTCGGTTCTTTTAAGAATTTTTAATATTTCAATTGTAGCATTTTTTTCTAGTTTTAAGTCTAAAATAGAAAAGAAAGTGTTTGATTTAAAGTTGCATTTTCTAGCATATTTTTTGATTTGTAATTTTTCTATGTATTTTGTTTTGTTTTTTTCTTCTTTTTTATTATTATAGTAATTATAATAACACTCCTCTTTTTTTACACTGCTATTTTTAATGCAATTCTTTTTAAGATATGCATTAACACGATTTTTATGTCTTGTCTCTTTTTTCTCTTTAAAATATTTATTGATGATATGGTAACATTCTTTTTTAGGATATTTGAGTATATAATTAATTTCAGTGCCCATGTTGACACCCAAATGTCTGTAATAATTAATTGTGATTTTAAATATTTTTTCTAACTTATATAAATAGTTTTGTAGTGTTTTAATTTTAGCAGGCTTTTGACTGTTTTTTTTAATATTATTATTAAAATAATAAAGGATGTCACTTTGAGTGTATTTTTTAAATTTAAAGTTCATGTAATTTAACGTAGATATTAAAACGATTAATTTGTGTTGATATTTATTTGTAGGCTTTTTTGTTTCCATCATATAAAACTCCTTTAGATGAATTTCCAACATTTATTATAACTTAATTATTGTTAGAAAGTAAACTTTTCTTTTTAAAAAAAAGATATATGAAAGTAGTTGTTGTGATAAAAATTTTATTTGTACGTCTAATAACTATTAACCATAATTCAAAGTTTAAATCAAATATTAAATAGTATTGATTCTTGCATTTAAGTCGTTTTCAATGTTGTTATCCAGATCAGTTTTAGTTGATATAATCTCGGGTTAAGTTGAATTCTCTAACATTTAGATCTTGAGGTTAAAGGTGCTCTCTAAGTATTCCACATCTTTTGTGAATATGATTATATTCATTTTTATCGTATTTTTAATATAAATTAGCAGCAATATCTTTATTAATATCGGTTTTGATGAGTTTATTTAGAACCATTTTACGAGTGGTAATGGTTTGAGCAATTGTTATGTAAATCTCATTACATATGAATATACAGTAAAAAGATATTATTTGTAAGTAATAGGATATTTAAGAGCTATAAATACTATTTAACATTAATCTGGCAGTAAAATGTAGAATCAATATTACTGTTAATTAGTACAAGCTAATAAATATTGTTATAAAAACAATATTTATGTTTTGGAAAAATATGTATTAATTCATATTTTTGGTCAACTATCTATTTTTTAGATCAATATATGTTTTTTACTTGTATATTGACTGAATTTGTCATCGATTTATATAAAGTTTAAGGTAAACAATTAATAAGGATGTATAAGTGGGCAATTGGGATTTTTTAAAATATATTTATATATTTTAAATGGTAATTTGTGTTTTTAGAAGAGATTTTAGTAGCAAGTTTATTATATTTTATAGTGTATAAGTACAGACCTGATGGAAAGACCTATGATGATTCACTGGATGTATTTTATTAAGATAAGTTCCTATAACATTTAAAATATTATATAATTTTACATAAGGGGATTACTTTATGGGCCATCCGTGAAGAGTAATTACACAGCAAATGGTTTTAGCTGAACTAATTAAAGCTGGGATTAATAGAGATATTGCTGATGATTTGTATTATAGGTATTATAAAAATGAGCTAACTTATAAGGATCTTGAGCTTATTAAGATGGAATTAAAATCCGATATAAAAGATCTTGGTGGACGATAAATACTGTTGAAAATAATTTTCATCTTAAGCTGGAAAAGGTAGGGGTAAGCTTAAAATCTGATATTAAGGAAGTTAATGTTGAGCTTGATAATAAGATAGATAATGTAAGGATTGAATTAAAAACAGATATCATTTCTGTAGGTAATGAGGTTTTTCTTGTTAGAAAAGATATGGGAATTAATAAGATAGAGCTTAATAATAAAATTAATATTATTGAGAGCAACTTAAATGTAAAGATAGATAAGTCAATTTCAGAACTTAAAGGCACATTAAATTTACATAATTGGATGCTTGGAACAATCATTATCCTTAATGTAGGAATATTGTTAACATTAATGTCAATAGTGTCTTCATTATTAAATAAGTAGATTTAAATCAAGTAAATTAGTTTTAAAAAGTGTAAATCCAATTAGATTTTTTTATATTAAAGTTAATATTTTTTATATTTGCTATTTTATATAGATTAGTATTTCTATTGGAAAAAATGTAAACATATATTGTATTTAGTATAAACTAGTCTTTAATTAGTTTGCTTAGGTTGATGTAAAGTAACAAAGGAAAAAAATATATATTTTTTTTCCTTTGTTTGTTAAACTGTATTTAAGTTAAAGTTTATGATTTTTTATCTTTTAGAATTGTTTGGATTTCTGTATTTATTGTTTTTATGTTATTAAGTACTTCCTTAGCTTCTTTAAGTAACTCATTGTGAAAGAATCCGATATAATTATTTTTATTTATAAGCGCTTGCCATTGTTTCCTTAGGGTCATAATTTCATCAATTTGGGTTTTTATATTTTTTAAATCTTCAGTGGTTAATTTTTTATTATAAAGGTTATTTTTTGTTTTACTGTTGCAACAAACTGTATATAATGCTATTTCAGAGTATATTTGGATGTTAATTCCTATTTTTACCATTTGTGTATGTAAGTGCGTGGTTTTTACTTTTTCTATTGAGAAGATAAGTTGTTCTTTGAAATTTTTTAGGGTATTTATGTCCCAATCTAAAGATAAGTATAATGCTTCTCTATATATTTTGTTTGTATTCTGGCTTAGTGGTTTGTTATTGTCGAGTATGATTTTGTCAAATGCAGTTTTCATTCCTTCTTGGTCTGACTTTTCAATTTTTTTGTTATCTTTAGTTATTTTGTTGTAGTTATTTGTAGCAGTTTCTATTATATTAAAAATGAGGTCAGCATTTTCTCCTATTTTTTGAGCTTCAATAAATTTGATTTCTTTTCTATCATCATTTTGTAATAATAGTTCTTCGTTAAGATTTAGACTGTGATTATGTTGTGTATTTTCGTTATCATTTTGAATATTTTCTAATTCAGTTAAATTTTGTTCTATTAAGACTGTTGAGTTTTCATTTTCTGTAGCCCCTAAAGTAGTTAGGAGTGAAATAAATAAAAATTTTTTAAAAAAATTAGTAATCATGAAGTAATCCTCTCTTTTGAATATGTATTTAATGTACATCATATAGTGAATAAAACAATGTGAGCAATTATACTATTTAAAGTTATTCTAGGATGTATTTCAAGATATTAGAATAGTAGCTAATAGTACAGAAGTGTTTAGTACAGTGAGGAGATAAGAAAGTATTTTCAGCATCGATTTTTAAATATTTTAAATAAAAAATGATATTTTATTTACTTTAAATTTGCATATTTATATATAATAATTTGTTAAGATTGAAATATATAAATTTACTACATTTTTAAATGTAAATTAGTACGAATTTTGTATTCGATTATATATAACTTTAATTAGTGTATTTTAGTATAAATTTTAGTTTAGAAAATATCAATATGTCTACTGTCATAGATCTTGGAAGTAAAAAAATAAAGATTTTTATGTGTATTTTTTTGCAATGTATGTTGTAGTAATATTATTTAATTTGCCTATAGCTTATTATAAAGAGTGTTATCTGTTGTAAAGTTAGAGCTAGTAAAATTTTTGTTGTTGAGTTTTGTACTATTTGATATTAAGCTTTAAAGTTTAGGTAAATTAAATAGTTTTTATATTTTTTAGTCTCCATTTCAATTTCTGAAGACGTTAGAAAGAATTTCTAATTGATATTTATAGGTAGATTTGTAAGAAATTTCCATTTCTTTTAGACGTAGATTAATATGAGTTTTGAGTTTATGAATTGTATGATTGTGTGTAGAGTGTGTATTGCTAAAAAAGAATTCTTCTATTATAGAAGCAATGAGCTTTTTAAAACGAGATCTAGAGTTTTTATAGTAGTTTAAATTATGATGGTTAATTTTAATAATATCAAAAGAGTGTATATGTTTTAGTTTTTTTTCTATATTTTGGATTGTAGGTTTGTTAACAAGAGCTATGTGACTATTTTTATAATCAAATACTTTGCTATTAAATAGAGTAGGATTATTTATAAAGACTTTTCTTTTATGAAGGATTAAAGTATAAATATTGTGTAAATCTTTAGTTGTGATTTTAAAGTCAAAGAATTTGTGTAATAATTTATTTAATTTCCATGCTTGGATTGGTAGTTTTGTATTATTTATTAAGCTTTTAATAGCATTAGTAACAATTAAAGTATATTTTGTAAATTCTAAAGTATCATTTGCTCTATAAATAATAGAGTTTTTATTTTTTTTGCAATAAATATATTTTTATGATTTAAGTGAGTAAGAGGGATATCAGTTGACATTATTATTCCTAATAATTTATGTTTAATATTGAGAGATTTTATTAGGAAAGAGCTAAGCAAAATGAATTCATTAGGATTAACATTGAGAGTAGTAGGGGTATTAGGTTGGTTTTTCTTTTTGTTTTTTTGAAAAAATTGAGTCTAAACATTAATATAATTATACACTTTAGAGTAAAAGTAAGGAACACAGTTTATTTATTGTAAGGGTGTGATTAGATTTTTATAAGTATACTTAGATGTTTTTAGGGTTAATTTTTAGTAATTTGAGTTTTATAAAAGTATACTTATAAGTTTTTATTGTATACTTAGATTTTTTGCGAGGAGTATAAGATTTTTATGAGGGTAGTAATGGTCAATATGAAGAAGGGGTTTTGTACTAATAACAAATTATATA